>JBAZID010000006.1 GCA_041651995.1 Sulfuricella sp.
TGATACCCAATGCCAGATACACGGCCTTGACCCGCACCGCGCCGCTATCGCGCGCCTTGACGTGAATGCAGTCGAGATAGACGATGGGATAGAGCGCGTCCAGCGCTCTGGACTGCCAAGCCTTGGCATCATCAATGACTGCGTCCGTAACCGAGGAAATCAGCGATGGCGAGACTTCAGTGCCATACATCTCTTCCAGGTGGCCTTGAATCTCGCGCACCGTCATGCCTCGAGCATAGAGCGACAGAATCTTGTCGTCGAAGCCTGTCCAGCGGGTCTGGTGCTTGGGAATCAGTTGAGGCTCGAAACTGCCGTGGCGGTCGCGGGGGATTTCAATCGGCAATTCTCCGAATTCGCCCTTGAGCGTCTTCTTGCTCTTGCCGTTGCGGGTGTTGCCGGCAGGGTTGACGACCGGCTCGTGTTTGGCGTGGCCCAGATGTTCGGCCATCTCGGCCTCAAGTGCCCGCTCCACCAACTTCTTGGTGAGCTGCTTAAGCAGCCCGTCTTCCCCAATCAGGTCTTCGGGTTTCTTGTAATCAGCCAGTAGGCTGTCCAGCAGTTCGTTGCTTACGGTCATTACAGCTCCTTTCTCCAGGACGGCAGTTTCCTGCCAAATGACCGTTTACACAAAAATTCTTACACCCCTGCATGAACGAGATTTTTGCTGCCAACGGGTTGACCTGAAGGCGGCAACTGCTTAGAATGCTGGCTTGTCAATTCCCTGATAGCTCAGTCGGTAGAGCGACGGACTGTTAATCCGCAGGTCCCTGGTTCGAGTCCAGGTCGGGGAGCCAGATACATAAGGCCTCGCAGCGATGCGGGGCTTTTTTATTTCTAGAGCTAGTAGGCTTAGCTACTAAAGCAATGTCAGCCTTAGGATTACGGTTAGCGCCATTTCGCTATTTCTCGCATGAAGGTACGCATTAAGGCAGCTAAACTCCGCAGACAACTAGAACCATCGTGCCAATCCAACATTGAAGTTAGGTATTCCGGGTAGCCAGAGCGGCCTTGACTCGTGATAAAAGCAGGGGCGTCACCTTGTCTTGGCGCTCGACCTTGCTGATATAGGCTTGGGTAACACCAAGTCGTTCAGCTAGTTCTTTTTGTGTCATGTGCGCCGACATTCGAGCCAAGGCAACCGGATTATCAATGTAGTCTTCCAGCACGAAAGGCACGTATTCTTCACCCTTCTTCGCCGCAGCTTCCAATCCGGACACTTCGTCCTCGATTTCATCTTTCAGCGCCTTGTAGACGGCGACGGGCAACAAGACGTATTCATCTTTTCCGTCGATAGATTTAATGGTTTGCAGTCTCATTTGTAAGCGTCTCCGCGTGGCTTGACTTTTTCAATTGCGATCACCTTAACCGCGTCTTGCCGGTCGAAGATCACACGCCAGTTGCCTACCCGCATGCGGTAGAAAGTCTCTCCTTCCAGCTTTTTAATATCCAGTTCGGTATTGTCTGGGTTATCACCGAGCAATTCAATTTTTTCGGCAAGCCTGAATCGCTCCGGCCTTGACAGGCTTTGCAGTTTTTTCCGGGCCTGCTGCTTGATTATGAGCATATAAGGCATGGTTATATTCTATGGTTGTATTTGGTTATGTTCAAGCGGTTTTATAGATAATCCGTGATCTTTTGAATTGGCTCGCGCAGCCGTTCCGCGTCCTTGATGATATAACTAGCCGTGACATCGTTGCTTATTTTGTGGTTGAGTAGTCGCTTGAGGGCGTAGGCGGAAATATCCAGGCTTTCTGCCGCTGTGATGCGCGATATTTGGAAGACCTATGGATAAGTTTATTCCTGAATTCAGCTTGAACTAAACTAAGAGGGCCTCCGCTGTGGCCAGGGAAACGAGCTAAAACCTGAAAGACCAGGTCTCCGATGTGATATCACGTTGCCAGACGACCAAATCGGGCGGTTCAATCAGCAGCGTCCAGGTTTGCTGGCTGTTCCAGTATGGTTCTTCAACACGCCTGAATACCTGCGGTGTCATTAAGGCCAGACAGTAGCCGCCGGGATTGCGCACGGAAGCATAACGAATCACTTCGACCCCGGCTTCCCTGGCATTGTCTGCCAGCAATTGAGTGCCGGAATAGTTATCAGCGGCAATCCAGGTTTCCCGTTCGGCCGATAGAGGTGGCATGGTTAGGTCTATGGATTTATCTCCTGCCGCACGAAACTCAAACAGCGTAATTGGTACTGCTTTCTGCCTCTTTGATAATCCCTCGCTGTCCATCCACATGCGCAAACGCCAATATCCGCTCTCCGCAGAGGCAGTCTCCCTGTCTTCGGCTCCATAAAATACGCCGGGATCATTTCTGCGGCGAAACCGCGATCCGCCAGGAAGAGGGTAGTAACGAAAAGGTGTGGAAAGTAGCCAATGGAGGCCTTGTGCATCCGCTGGAAGAATCGGCTTAACTTCTTCGAGAATTCCCTCAAGAAGGTTTTGATCAAACAGTGACCCGTGAACCAGGGTCATGGTAGCAACTTTGTGTTGAGCTTCCACAGCCCTCCAGCCGCCACCTTTCCAGGGAAACGCTTCAGATGCGAGCGCGGTAGGCGTCCAGATATTCGCAGGCATGGATTAGTCCTTCAATGCGCTTGATAGCTTCCGCCGGGAGCTGCCCGCCGAAGGAACGGTTAGGAGTGTTTAACCAAACCCTGGCAAGTTCATCATCTCCACCCACCATTGAGGACAAGGAGCGATACATGCGCACAAAAAGCGCTGACAACTCCCATTCCTTGCCGCCTTCATTGAGGCTGTATTTGCCGTTCAGCAGCCGGGAAGCTGTCGGCTGGCTGATGCCGATAATATTCTTCAGATCGGTCGAGCCGAACTCAAAGCGTCGCGCAACTTCGTGCACAGCTTGCGTCAGCACTCTTGAGCGGTCTGTGTTTCTGGCTTGTACGGAATGCACCATGGCTGAACCTCAATATATGCCATCGAATGAATTGTTTATTAATTATTCACCTGAATATAGTTGTGGTCAATAAATATTTTAGATCATGGGGACTTGCGAGCGCCAGTGCCCTGGCTGGCCTGAACGGGCAAGCCAGATAAATAAAGCCTTGCAGCGATGCAGGCCTTAAATATTGGCTGAAGTCACGTTAAATAGTGGCGGGATCTTCTGGAGATCCTGGCGGGGCGGATACTGGCACCATGGTGCATGGTTGTGCAGATGTCAGAGGATCAGGATGAGATAAAGAGAGCTGCCCCTTAAAATAAAATGGGCCTACATTTCTGTAGGCCCATTTTATTTACTGGTGCGCCGGAAGGGATTCGAACCCCTGACCCCTTGGTTCGTAGCCAAGTACTCTATCCAGCTGAGCTACCGGCGCATTTTGAAGACGCGAATTATATGTAAAACTTTTGGCTGATGCAAGGAAAAACTAAGCTGAAAAAACCAGGCCAGCAGATCTGCCGTGGCTTGTTGTGGTGCGTGATTTTTATGAATGCACTTTTATGGTGCGTACAGCGCTTATTATTTTAGGGTCAACTTAAAAAACCCTCATTAAATCAATCGTAAATAAATATGGAATGATTTGTGCTTTATTTGCTCGGATAAAATTCTGGAGAAATTCTGATGGGAAATCTGAATACGGGTGGCGATGTGTTGTTCATTCTGCTTGGTGCAATCATGGTGCTGGCCATGCACGCCGGGTTTGCCTTTCTTGAACTGGGCACGGTGCGTAAAAAGAACCAGGTGAATGCGCTGGTAAAGATACTGACGGATTTTGCCATTTCCACTATTGCTTATTTCTTTATCGGCTACAGCATTGCCTATGGTGTGAATTTCTTTTCTGGTGCGGAAGAGCTTATACAGAAGAGCGGCTATGAGCTGGTCAAGTTCTTCTTCCTGCTGACTTTCGCTGCGGCCATTCCGGCCATTATCTCTGGTGGTATTGCAGAGCGCGCCCGGTTTAACCCCCAGCTGGCAGCGACTTTCATTCTGGTGGGTTTTATCTACCCTTTCTTCGAGGGCATTGTATGGAACCATCATTTTGGCGTGCAGGATTGGCTGAAGGCTGCTTTTGGCGCTGAATTCCATGATTTTGCCGGTTCCGTGGTGGTGCATGCGATGGGTGGGTGGCTCGCCCTGCCTGCGGTGTTGCTGCTGGGCGCCCGGCGTGGCCGTTACAACAAGGATGGCATGATGGCGGCGCATCCGCCCTCGAATATTCCTTTTCTCGCCCTCGGTGCATGGATTCTGACCGTGGGCTGGTTTGGCTTCAATGTCATGTCGGCGCAAACCCTTTCCGCCATTAGCGGCCTGGTTGCGGTGAACTCGCTGATGGCCATGGTGGGCGGAACCCTTGCAGCACTGGTTGTGGGCAAGAACGACCCCGGCTTCGTGCACAACGGCCCCTTGGCGGGTTTGGTTGCGGTATGCGCGGGCTCTGACTTGATGCATCCGCTGGGCGCCTTGGTGACGGGTCTGGTGGCTGGTGCGCTGTTTGTGTGGATGTTCATGCAAACCCAGAACAAATGGAAAATTGACGATGTGCTGGGCGTGTGGCCGCTGCACGGTCTGTGCGGGGCATGGGGTGGCATTGCCGCCGGAATTTTTGGCCTCCAGGCACTGGGCGGCATCGGCGGCGTGAGCTTCGCATCCCAGCTGATCGGCACCTTGCTCGGTATCACGATTGCGCTGGCAGGTGGCTTTGCGGTGTATGGCCTGCTCAAGAAAACTATCGGCATCCGTCTTGATCCAGAAGATGAATTCAATGGTGCCGACCTTTCCATCCACAAGATTTCGGCAACGCCCGAGGGCGAAGTCTGAAAGTGCGCAGGCATGGGATAGGAGAAGTCCCTGTCCTGAATTAAAAAACGTCAATAATCATCAAGGCAGGGTTGCATCGCGACCCTGCCTTTTTCTTTTCCTCACGGAACTCAGCGGGCTTTTCTTTCCGCTATAAAAAAGAGTAATATGTCATTTGACTAGCGTTTATGGCTGTTGCTGGTTTCTACTCTAGTCAAAGCCTTCATCGTCCATGCTGAACTGATCAAACCCCCGCTTGATGCTACCGGTCTGGACGTTTCACGCTGATGAGGAACAACAGGCTGGCGACACCTGGGTACAACTGAAATGACCAAGGATCCCGATTTTCGCCCCGAAAACGTCGAGGCCGGCCCGCCGGCTTTCGACCACGCCCGGCACCTGCCAGCCCAGCCCGATGAGCGCTGGCAGCCGCGCCAGGTATTCCTGTTCAGCGGTCACATGATCGACACGCCGGATCGCCCCACGCCACGCTTCCCGCCGGAGAAGGAATCCATCGCTGCGCAGAAGATCGCCGAAGCGCTAGACCAGCTCGGCGCCGGGCCGGATGATCTTGCACTCACCCAGGGCGCCTGCGGTGGCGATCTCCTGTTTACCGAGGCCTGCCAGCAGCGCGGCGTGAAGGTGCACTGGCTGCAACCGTTTCCCGAGCCGGATTTTATCCAGAAATCAGTGATGCCTGGCGGCGAGGCATGGCGCAAGCGCTATCTGGGCGCAAAGGCCAGGCTCGCCGCTCCCATACGCTCCATAGCGGAAAATTTGGAAGAACCTCCGCTACATACCGGCCCTTACGAGCGCTGCAATCTCTGGCTGCTCCATACCGCGCTCGCCTGCGGCGTGGACAAGGTGCGCTTTATCTGCCTGTGGAACGGAGGTGGCGGAGATGGGCCGGGCGGGACGGCGCATATGTACAAGGAAGTGAAGCGCAGGACGGGCCAGGTGACGTGGCTCGATACCCGGACGCTCTGGTAAGGCACAAACCTTGATAGGGGTGAGGCAGGCTCGGTGGCGCTGATTCGATAGGCCAAAGGAGTGAGAAATGCCAGGCATTTTCATAAGTTACCGCCGGGAAGATACGGCAGGCCATGCCGGTAGAATTTTTGACCGGCTGAGGGAAAAGTTCGGCGGGGACAAGGTTTTCATGGATGTGGCCGGCATCGAGCCGGGCGTCGATTTCGTGGAGGCTATCGATCAGGCCGTGGGTTCGTGCGATGTGCTGCTGGTCATCATCGGGAAGCAATGGCTCACCTGCGACGATGCTTCAGGTAAAAGGCGCCTGGACGATCCCAAGGATTTTATCCGGCTGGAGACCGCCACGGCGCTGCGGCGGGACATCAGGGTCATTCCGGTGCTGGTGCAGGACGCGGCCATGCCGGGTGATGGCGATTTGCCCGATGACCTGAAAAAGCTGGCCCGGCGGCAGGCGACCGAGATCAGTGATACCCACTGGGATACGGATACCGGACAACTGGTTGAAACCCTGACGAAGCTTCTGCATGAAGAGCTGAAGCCAGCGCAGAGCGGGGCCGTGGCCATGGCCCATGCCCCGCTCATGGCCGGGGAAAAACCGGCTATTCACACGCCCGTTCCTTCCGGGATGGGCAAGAACAAATTTACCTGGATCATCTCGGCCATCATGGCGCTGGCCGTGGTGCTGGGGGGGCTGCTTTATTTTATGCCATCGTACAGGGATGAGGCGGTGGTCATAAGCCCACCGGCGCCTCAGAAAGCCCCGGAGCCGGAAACCGTGATGGTGAGAATCCCCGATTTTACCGGTTGGCCTGTCCGGAGGGTGGAAGATTACCTCAAGGAGAAAGGGCTCATTCTTGGCCCGGTGAAAGAAAAGGAAACCAGCGAACACCGGGCGGGAACGGTGATTGCCCAGCGTCCCCCCGCAAAGACCCACATGAAGAAAGGAGATAAGGTGCTCCTGCTGGTGGCGGTGAGTGCTGGCGAAGCGGCGGTTCTCCGGGCACCGGAGCCGACATGGCCAGAAGAAGGGCGTTCCTTCGACAACATTCCCCGCACCACGGCCCTGCGCTGGGAGGCGGTGTCCGGAGCGGCGAGCTATACCGTGGAGCTGGATTGCTTGCACTGCTGTGAGTCAGGCAAGTGGTGCTCTGATCTGGGCAGGCCATGGAAGCTGGCCCGCGGCATTCCTGCCGCAAGGTCTCCCGGCCACAAATTCGAGTTCACGGGTGCCCAGCAGGGGCGCTGGCGGGTATGGGCGGTCGACAAGAACGGGCGGGAAGGGGAGAAAAGTCCGTGGCGGACTTTCAGGTACACAAGGTAGGAGACGCAGCGGCTATGGGCTGAACCCTATTCACGGGTAGCGGCGCCCTCGCCGCGATTGGCCGGTTGAATCGGCCCGGGGCGGGCCTCCTACATCCCCGAGTATTTAGGGGCCGGTTTAATAACTGGGCTAACGGGCATGGCAAATTGCCACCCGGAATCATTAACCAAGTGAAATGTGAAACCGCTTGGGCTACGCGCATGGTGTGAAGCGTAGCGAGTGACGTCACGCTTCACAAAACTGTTTCACGTTAAAAGGAATTTATCATGACAAGCAAGGCACTCTGCATCGGCATCAACAATTACCCCGGCACGGCTAACGACCTGTCAGGCTGCGTCAACGACGCCAACGACTGGGCTGAGGAACTTGCCCGGCGTGGTTTTGCCGTCGCGCAACTGATCGACAGCCAGGCCACGCGCGCCGCCATGATCAAGGCCATCGGCGGCCTGATAGAGGGGGCGGAGAAAGGCGACAGCCTGGTGATCACCTATTCCGGCCACGGCACCTGGGTGCCAGACAGCGACGGCGACGAGCCGGACGGCCGCGATGAGGCGCTCTGTCCCTACGATCTGGCGAGCAAGGGCGCGTTGATCGACGACGACATCCATGACCTGTTTGCGCGTCGTGCTGCTGGTGTGCGCATCATCCTGATCTCGGACAGCTGCCACTCCGGTTCAGTGACGCGGGGTGACGAGGCGGACCTTGATCCCGGCATGCCGAGAGTGCGCTTCATGCCGCCCCAGGCCTGGATGAAGGGTCCCCTCCCGCCTCTCGCCCTGAGTGCAGTGGCGCCACGCGGAGGTTTCACCCGTGCCGGTGGCGATCTGCTGCTGGCCGGCTGCCAGGATCACGAATACAGCTGGGATACCAGCTTTCACGGCAGGCCCAACGGCGCCTTCACCTACTATGCCCTGAAGACGCTGCGCGAGCTCAAGCCGGTGACCTATCAGAAATGGTTCGACGCCATCCGGACTTACCTGCCATCCACGCGCCTGCCGCAGTCGCCGCAAATCCTCGGCACCAGGAAGCCGCGCAGCTTCAAGGTTTTCAAATGATCCCCCAAAAGCATTTCACCGCAAAGGAAGCGGGTTAGGCAGGGATGGGCGGCAATGCGCCTTGATCGTGATCTCGGCGGCCACCGTGCGGATATCCGCGGCCATGCAGGCATGAGCCGTGCCATGAATGGATTCGAAAGGAGCTGGAAATGAACAAAGACCCTGGCAACATCAAACTGCGTATCGACGGCATGCTCAAGGAGGAAGATACCTCCATCGCCGAATGGCCCGCCGAGGTGTATGAGCTGGATGGCCTGTCACGTGGCGAGGCGCAGCGCGTTTTGCCCGAGGCCCTTGAACCCGATGCGGTTCTTGAGCTGGAACTGGCCAACGGCGCCCGCATCCTGGTGGCCGCCGAAGATGCCGGGCGCTACCTGGGCGCAGCGGGGCGCGGTGCAACCGGCCCGGGGCAGATCGAGGTCGGCCAGCTCCTGCATCTCTCCGGGGTGCGCCTGCCCACAGGCACCGCGCGCGACAGCCTGGGCGCCTGGATACTCAAGGGCCTGCGGGTCTACCGGCAAGGCCCCGCCGGGGTGACCGCGCTGATCGCGGCGGGCACTTTCCAGGATGCGCAGCTGGACGACCACAACGGCCTGTACCGTTGCAGCACCGATGCCTTCGGGCTGAGCAAGGTGGATGCGCTGCCCAGGTCCGCCGAGCCGGCCCTGATTTTCATCCACGGCACGGCCTCCTCGACGGAAGGCAGCTTCAAGGACCTGTGGGCCAACGAAAAGTACCGCGAACAACTGGTCAAGACCTATGGCTCGCGCCTCTATGCCTTCGAACACCGCAGCCTGACTGATAGCCCCATCGCCAACGCGCTGGACCTGGTCAAGACCCTGCCCAAGGGGGCGCGCCTGCACCTGGTCAGCCATTCACGCGGGGGCATGGTGGGCGAGTTGCTGGCACGCGCCAACCGTATCGGCCTGGAACCGTTCACCGATGCCGAGATCGAGCGTTTTCTCGCCCATGCCGAACGCCTTGGGCGTGAGGGCTTCGAGGCCGATGCCAGGCGGCTGCGCGAACTCAACCGGGAACTCTGCAAGCGCGCCATCCAGGTCGAGCGTTTCGTGCGCGTTGCCTGTCCGGCACGCGGCACCACCCTGGCCTCGGGCCGGCTGGACCGCTGGGCCAGCGTCATGCTCAACCTGATGGGCAAGGGCTTTGACGCGACGGGCAAGATCATTCCCGGCATGATGCCGGTGGCCAAGGGCTATGTCTTGCTGAAAGCTTTCCTGCTCGCGGTGGTCAAGCAGCGCGCCGACGCGCGCATCCTTCCCGGCCTGGAGGCAATGATGCCCGATTCGCCGCTGGTGGGCCTGCTCAATACCCCGGACGTGAAGATCGAGCACCCCCTGCACGTGCTGGCCGGCGACTTCCAGGGCGACGGCCTGTTGCCCTGGCTGGGCGATTGCCTGTCAGAGGTTTTCTACGGCGGCGAAACCGACCTGGTGGTGAACACCCCTTCCATGAGCGGCGGCGCGATGCGTGTTCAAGGCATTCGCCAGAAGCCGGTCAGCGGCCCGCAGGTCACCCACTTCAGCTATTTCGAACGCGACGAAAGCGCGCTGGCGCTGCTGGGCGCGCTCAAGGGCGACGACAGCCAGTACCAGTTGCTCGAAGGTCCGTCCAGGGCCGAGATCAGCCGGGGAGGCAGGGAGACCAAGCGCAAGGACGACGCCCCCATCGTCTTCCTCCTGCCCGGCATCATGGGCAGCCATATCCAGCTCGGCAAGGACCGCGTCTGGTTCGAGCCCTTCAGCATGTGGTCTGGCGAAATGGCCAGGCTGAAGGTAGATGCCAAGGGGGTGACGCCGGATGGCTGGATGGACCGCAATTACGAGATGCTGGCGCGTCATCTGGCCGATAGCCATGAAGTGCGGCCCTTTTCCTACGACTGGCGCCTGTCGGTCACCGATGCGGCGGAGCGCTTCGGCAAGGAGCTCGACCAGGCCATGCTCGACGCCCAGAAACGCGGCCAACCTCTGCGCATCGTCGCCCACTCCATGGGCGGCCTGGTTGCCCGTCTGGCGCTGAAAGGGCGCTGGGACAAGTTCAAGGCCATCCCCGGCAGCCGCCTGCTGCAACTGGGCACGCCCAACCAGGGCTCGCACTCCATTGCCGCCGTGCTCATGGCGCGCGACGATTTTGTCCAGACCATCGAGCGCTGGTTCGACTGGAAGCACGACATGCGCGAATTCCTCGAGATCGTCCGCGATTTTCCGGGCGTGCTGGAACTTCTGCCCTGGCCAGAGGATGACGGCAAGGCCAGCGATGGTGTTGACTACTTCGATGCCAATGTCTGGCAGACCTGGTACGGCGAGGATCAGGATTCCAAAAAAGGCAAGTCCTGGCTTCCACCGCAAAAAAATCCTCTGGAAAAGGCGCGCGCCGCCATTGCTGCCCTGCGCAGCGCGGAACTTGACCCGGAATGCACCCTCTACGTCGCGGGCCGCGCACCCACGCCCATCGCCGTGCGCATCGTCGAGGGGCAGGTTGAGATCGGCTGGGTCGACGAGGGCGACGGCCGGGTGCCCTGGAAGACGGGCATTCCACCCGGCGTGCCGGTGTGGTACACCGATGCCGTGCATGGCGATCTGGCCAATCATGAAAAGGCCTTCGAGGCCTACCGGGAGCTGATCGAGAGCGGCGACACGCGTGAACCCGCGCTGACCCGCATTCCTGCCGGCGCACGCGGCGAGTCCGCACCGGTCTTCCGCCCACGCGGCCTGGAAAGCCATGCCCTGTACCCGAGCGTCGATGAAGTCCTTGCCGCCGCCACCGGCTGCGCCCGCCCGGGCCAGCGCGTTGCGGAGAAAAAGGCAGTGCCGGCCATTCTTGAGGTCATCCACGGCAGCCTGGCCAGCGCCGAATCGCCGGTGCTGATTGGCGCATACGCCAACGACAGCCTGCGCGGCAGCGCCAGTTTCCTGAATGGCCTCCTGGACGGACAATTGGCGCGCACCTTCATGCTGGGCCGCTATCCAGCCCAGCCGGACGACGCCATGGTCTTCCTCAACGCGGCCCCGGCTGGAAAGCCCGGCGGCGCCATCGTGGTCGGCCTGGGGCCAGTGGGTGAACTGTTGCCTGGCAAGCTCACCCAGGCGCTGGCCAATGGCCTGCTGGAATATGCGCGCAGCCACGAACAGCGCCTGTGTGCCGATGCCGCCGGCGCGGAGCGGCTGGCTGTCTCCGCCTTGCTGGTCGGCACCGGCTTTACCGGCCTCACCATCGAGGTCGGCGCGCGCTGCCTGCTCGACGCCCTGCGGCGCGCCAACGAATCGCTGAGCCGCGCCGGGATGAAGGCCCGCATCGGCCGCCTGACCCTGTATGAAGAGGCCGAGGACCGCGCCATCGCGACGGCGCAGGTCCTGCGTGACCTGGCCGGTGAGGCGCAATTCGCGGATGCCGTGCGCTTTGACGGCCGCCTGCGCTCCGGTGCTGGCGGTTATCGTGGGCGTTGTGTCAGCGGCGGCGGCCAGCCGGGGGCGTATCGCGTGCTCATCGTCGCCGATGACAAAGGTGGCCTGCGTTTCACCGTCATTACCGACCGGGCGCGCAACGAGGTTGCCGCCGAGGCGGATCAGCGCCAGGCGGTGGACGGCCTGATCGCATCGATCACCCGCGCCACCCAGGATCAGCCCGGACTGTCGCGTGCCGTATTCGAACTCATGGTGCCGAACGGGATGAAAGAGGCCGTGGCCGAAGTGCGCACCCTGATGATGTCCGTCGATCCTGAAGCCGCCGCCTATCCATGGGAACTGATGCGCGACAGCGATCAACCCGGCGAAAAGCCGCTGGCCACGCGCGTCGAACTGGTGCGCCAGCTCGCCACGACCCACGGCCGGGGCAGGGTGCCGGCCGCAACCGGGAACGGCGTCTTCATCGTGGGCGATACCCAGTCCGGCATGATCGAGCTGCCCGGTGCGCAAGCCGAAGCGAAAGCCGTCGCCACGGTTTTCTCTGGCCAGGGCCATGAGGTCAACGACCTTTACCGCGCTAATGCCCAGCAGGTATTCGAGGCCCTGTTCAACGGCCGCTACCGCTTCATGCACCTGGCCGGTCATGGCGTCGTCAGGGACAAGGAAACCGGGCTCACCGGCATGGTGCTCGGCCCGAAGACCTGCCTGACGGCGGCGCAGGTCAACAAGCTCCGGCACGTGCCGGAATTCGTCTTCATCAACTGCTGCCACCTCGGCGCCATGAAAGAGGATGCCCAGCCGCGCTGGGGCGAACTCGCCGCTAATCTGGCCACGCAATTCATCGAGATGGGCTGCAAGGCCGTCATTGCGGCCGGCTGGGCCGTGGACGACAGCGCCGCCAGCACCTTTGCGCAAACCTTCTACACGGCCATGTTCTCCGGCAAGCGCTTTGGCCAGGCGGTGCTCATGGCGCGCGCCGCCACCTACGAGCAGCATCGTCTCAGCAACACCTGGGGCGCCTTCCAGGCCTATGGCGACGAACGCTATTGCTTCCCGGTCGAACCGGCGGAACAGTCAGGCTTGGGCGGGTACGTTCACGCCAGTGACCTCGTTGCCGACCTCGATATGCACTGTGCTCGTCTTCAGGGCGCCAGCGATGCCGAGAAGAAGGACTACTACAGCAAGCAGATCAAGGCGATCGAACAGGCTGCGCGCGGCCCCGATTTCCAGAACGCCCGCGTCCGGGAAAAACTTGCCAGTGCCTGGGCCGAACTCGGCGATACCGATCGCGCCATTGGCCTTTACCGCGCCGCACTGGCACTGGAAGACGCCGGCATCAGCCTGAAAGCCCTGGAACAGCTTGCCAACCTGGAGATTCGTTACGGCGCCAGAATGCTCGTGGCGAAGGACGCCAGGAAGCGTGAAGCGGGTGCCAGCTACATGGATCAAGGCCTGAAACGGCTCAAGCAGCTGGTGGAAATCGGAGCGACCACCGAGCGCCTGTCGCTTATCGGTTCGCACTGGAAGCGCCTCGCCCAGGCGCGCCATGCCAGCGGCAGCAAGGGAATAAAGGATTGCCTGGCCGAGATGCGGACGGCCTACTGGCGTGCCGCAGAGCATGCGCAGCAACGCAGCGGCGAATGGGATTACTACCCGCTGTTCAATGCCCTGGAGGGAGAATTCCTGATTGCAGCCAGGGGTGAGCGTGCCGGGTTCGACACTCGCGCCGGTCAACTTTCCAGCCTGCTGCAAGCCGGCGCTGAAAATGGCAGGCGGCGCTTCGCGGAAAACCGGGACTTCTTCCATGCCCTGGCCGAAGTCGAGGCGGCAAGGATAGATGCGCTCTGGGCATGCTTGGACGGCCGTTCCAGCGCCTGCATCACCAATCCGGATGTGTTGAACGGGTTGATCGCCCGTTACCGCGATGTTCTCAAGCGCCTGGGCAGTGCGCGCGAGCAGGATTCAGCCGCCAATCAATTGAATTTCATGATTGACATGCTGCCTTCCGGTGACAAACCCAACAAGGTGAAGGATGCATTGAAAAGGCTCATCGCAGGTATGGCAGGTTGACGCGGATGCAGGACGGTGTGCCGCATTGAAGGAGACACGGTAATGAGCAGCTTGATGATTGCAGCCCGCCAGGGCGACAGGATATGGGCCGAGCGTGTTGCCGCGCAGTTCCGGGCGCTGCTGGGCGACGGGAATGTCCTCATTGTGTCCGCTGCCGCTGATCGCCACGGGTGGTCCTTTGCCGATGCGCATGCGGCAGAAAGCGAGAAGGGCGCCTGCCGCGCTCTTCTCCTGCTCATGGGGCCCGGGTGGGATGAGTCAGTGGCATTGCTTGACGATTCCGGCGACCCGCTGCGCACGCTGGTAGAGGAGGCCCTTGCAAGGCATGCCATGGTGGTGCCTGTCCTGGTGCAGGGTGTGCAACTGCCGTCATGGGAACAATTGCCGGAGTCGCTACATCCGCTGGCCAGGCTTTCTGCCGTCGAGCTTGCTGAGGATGGCTGGCAAGAGAAGCTGGCCGATTTTGCAGAGCAGTTTGTCCCACACATCAGGGGGGAAGTGCGCATGGCCATGGCGGGGCTGCCGGAAACAATCCCAAAAATGAAGGGCGGCAGTGAATCATCTTCATCCGCGCCAGAAGAATCCGGACCCGTTATCTTGGGTAGTAGCGCGAAGGACGATTCCCTTCTGCTTGGGGACAGGATTGCCGGGATGAAATCCGGGCCGCCGCCTGCCGGGGTCTTCGTGGGGATCAAGGCAAAGCTCGGTGATCTGGCGGATAAAATACACCATCGCCAGGAGGCGCGGCCGCTCGCAACGAAGAGCGCAGAGCCAGCTCCATCGGGAAGCGAGCGCCCGGCTGAAGCCGAATCCGAACCCGTGTGGCTGGGAGCGTCGGCACCGAAAGCGGTGAATCCGGGCGACGAGTTCACAGCCCGGTTCGTGGCCTATGAGAGGCAATTCGAGAAAGAAGTGCGCCAGTTGCTCGAACAGCTCTCCCCCAGGGTCGAGCCGGTCCTCGGGGTGCAGGAATGCCGCTGGAAGCGCGGTACCCAGGTGACTGTCAAGCTTTCCGGGCGCGGCCTGGCGATTGACCCGGTCGAGCAGCTATTCATCTGGAATGGCGGCCGTTCGCTGCTGGAATTCGATGTGGAAGTACCGCAGGCGGCGCCCGAGGGCAAGGTAGTGCTCAAGTTCGATGTGTTCATCGAAGGCATCATGGTGGCGCGCTTGCGGCTTGACCTGGAAATATCGCTGCATCCGGTAGCCGGAGAGAATGTGGCGGCAAAGGGCGAACCGGCAAAGAGCGCTTTCGTCTCCTACTCGTCCAAGGACCGCCTGCGGGTGCTGGACCGGGTGGCGTCAATCCAGATCAGCGCCGGGATCGACCCATTTCTCGACTGTCTCGACCTCCACCCCGGCGAGGCATGGAAGGCACGGCTCGATGATGAAATCAGGCGGTGCGATCTGTTCCTCCTCTTCTGGTCGAAGAATGCCAGCGAATCGGAATGGGTGGTGTGGGAGCTGGATACGGCACTCAAGGAAAAGGGTGAAAACGGCCTGCAACTCCACCCCCTGGACCCCGACGTGAAGCCGCCGGATGGCCTGGAAGAACTGCACGTTGGCGACGTCATCATGTGGGTGCGCAAGGGGTACGAGGCTGCGCTGGCAGGGCGGGGTTAAGGTGAAACAGTTTGTGAAGCGTGAAAAGTAAAGCGTAAGAAGTTGACGGCCATTTTGACCTGATCACTAAGCACATAAGGAGACAACAAATCATGAATACCCTGCGCCCCGGATCATCCGGTGATGAAGTCAAGCTCTTGCAATCCCGCCTCGCCGAGTTGGGCTTCCCTCCCGGCAAGATCGATGGCGATTTCGGCCCCGGCACCGAGGCGGCGGTACGCGCTTTCCAGCACAGCCGGATGCTGCTGGCCGATGGCATTGCGGGGCCACGCACGCTGGCTGCTTTGGGTCTGGTGAGCGATGCCGCCTTGCCCAGCGCCATTCCGCAAGTCACGGTGGAGAAAACCTGCGTCATGTTTCCCTACACGCCGCGCAAGAACATCGAGAAGTACTTGCCTGCCGTGTTGCAAGGGCTGGTTGAAGCCGAACTGCAGGAGAAACCCATGGTGCTGATGGCACTGGCCAGCATCCGGGCAGAGACGGAAGGTTTCGTGCCCATCTCCGAAGGAAAGTCGCGATTTAATACTTCGCCCGGCGGAAAACCCTTCGATCTTTACGATAATCGCGCCGATATCGGCAACAGCCAGCCGGGGGACGGCGCACGTTATTGTGGTCGCGGCTTCATCCAGCTCACCGGCAAAGCCAATTACCGGCAACACGGCCGTGCCATCGGGCTGGGCGACGACCTTATCAATAATCCCGAACTGGCCAATGACCCGCTCATCGCCGCACGCCTGTTGTGCAGCTTCATCAAGGCCAAGGAACGCGCCATCAAGGAGGCACTGATGGAACATGACCTGCGCCATGCCCGCAGACTGGTCAACGGCGGCTCCCATGGTCTGGACCGCTTCACGGATTGTTATCAGCGCGGGCAGGCATTGCTGAAGGATGTTTGATTCCAGAGGAGGGATAAGGGGTGACAATATGGCTTAGGATGTATTTCTGGAAATCGGTGACATGATTGCACTCATTAACGATGGCCTGATGTTCTGCGGAGCCTGAATGAAGATATTCATATCCTATGCGAGTGAAGAGCGGCCAATCGCGGATGAATTGGCTGTCCGGCTGCGCACGGAGGGCCATACTGTTTTTCTCGACAAGGATAATCTGCCGGAGGGAGAGGGGTACGATGCCCAGATACGCGCAGCGATCGCTGCGTGCGACTTGTTCCTGTTCCTGGTATCTCCGCTGTCGGTCCAGCCCGGCCGCTACACGATGACCGAGCTGAAGTTCGCGCGCGAGCAATTTCCCAACCCGCGGGGCCGCGTCCTGCCGGTGATGACCAGGCCTACGCCATTCAGCGACATTCCACCCTATTTGAGTGCGATTACCCTCCTGCAGCCGCAGGGCAATCTGGTGGCTGAGACGGTAGCGGAGGTCGATGGCCTGTTCAGCCGATGGTCCCGGAACCGCTGGTTGCGGATAGGGGGCGGTGTCATTGCCGTTGCGCTGGTCCTGGCTGGCATCGGCTGGTGGGGAATGGAGCGCACGCCGCCTCCGTGCCGCCTGTCAGCCATGCTGATTGCCCAAGATGCCAGCGGACTGGCACTGGATGTCACCACGCCGGCAGGCACCACGGCGCTCAGCCTGGGGAGTGCGCCTGTTCCGTTTGAAGTCGGCCCGTTCACCCGGAAGGATGCCGAATGGAGTGCAATGCTGCGCGGGCGGGATGGCAGCCCCCTTGGCACGCATGCCATCAAGGGTTGTCCGCGGTCACGCGTCAACGTGGATTTTGGAGGTGGGTATGGATTGGTCATTGATACGCTTTAATCCAGCCAGGTCGGGGTGTTGCAGAGCGTGGCTCTGTGCTGCTCGCAAACTGCCGGGCCTAGTAGCGGTCCTCGCGGTGATACCGGGAATCATGGTTTTGGGCTTGTCATTGGCAGCCCAGGCGGCTACCAATATCTCCGGAATGGTCACTGACTCGATCACCGGGCTGGCGGTGGCGGGTGCGCGGGTTACTTTGAGCAGCGGGCAAACATCCCTCAGTGTGGGAACCACCGCATCCGACGGCGTGTTCCAGATGTTTGTGAATTTACCAGTCAAACCAGTGCCGCAAACCTATACCCTGGAGGTCTCGCAGCAGGGGTATGCCACCCAGCCACGCAATGTGGTCGTGACTTCGGGCCAGGCCGACCAGTTGAGCTACAAGGTGGCCTTGCCGCGCAACGAGGCCATCGGATGTGTTCCAGATCCTGGACGAACGGTGGTGATCGGCCATGTACGGCCACCTGCCTCGGCAACCCATGATCTCGATCTTTCCCGTCGGGTCAGGACGGTACTTGAGTATGACCTTCTGACGGAAATCCAGAAAACGCATTTGCCCCCCGCCCAGCAGCCAGCAGTGTTTTCCTGCCCCAATGCATTGCCCAGAACCATGAAGGAGCATTCGGATTGGGCACGGGCGCTGAAGGCCGATGCTTTCGTGGTGGGCGAAGCGGCACCCGTGAACGGGAACTTCAAGGTCGATATGCAGGTATCGGCGCGTTACGCAGAAAGCGCCAGCCTGCCGACGCTGGCAACCACGCCGGAGATGAATCTCGACCTGCCGTCTTCTGCCGATCTTGGCCGTGCAGCACTGGAACCCATCATGATCGCGCTGCTCAGAGCCTATCTGAAGGAAGGGCGTTACGCCGAGTGCGTGGAATTTTCCATGGCAGCAGAATCTGCCCTGGGCCAGTCAACGGTATTGGGCGAACTGCGCAAATCCTGCCAGCTCAAGTTGCCCAATAAAGGATTGCTGTCAGGAGGTGGGCAATGATGCTGACGCACAAAAACCCAGGTTTCCTGATGTGGCTCGTGGTGTTGGCCACGCTGCTTTTTGCCGGATCTGCTTCAGCTGGCATGCAGCTGGATATTGAAAAGGAGCTGCAACTGCTGCGCGATGGACAGGCGCAGAAGCATATCGGCATGGCGCGCTACCGCTTTGCGGTGTTCACCTTCGAAGACCCTGACAACACTGGCCTCGGCAACGCGGTGGCGAGCATCCTGAGCCACGATCTGTTAATGAACAGCAAAGTCAGTTCAATCGGTGTGCTGCGCTATGTGGGCGATCTGAGCAAGGCCAGCGGTGATCAGCAACTGCGTTATTTCGACAAGGTCGAACCGCTGATCGAGTCGCAGGGCGTGCAGGTGGCCATATGGGGCAGTATCCGGCGCAGTGGCGAGGGCGTGCGCATCGACAGTTTCATGCAACTCTCGCCTTCGGTGATGCGCTCGGCCTTCAGTTTCTCCTTCAGCATGCCGCCGGAAATAGGGCGTGGCAGGCTGGTGCATCGTATCGGTCCGGACAGAATGTTGACCCAACGCATTGCGTTGTCCCCGGAACAGGCCGGCAAGCTGGTGCCAGTCGCGGTTGATCTGGACCGCTTGCGTGCAGCGCCGAATGATCATGCGCCTTATGTGGCGCAGTTGCCCCTGGGCAGTGTCTATTATGTTCAACGGCGTCAGGGCGAATGGATCCAGGTAGGCCTGCAGTCCGGGCAGAGCGGCTGGTTGCGCTCCACTGGGTTTTGCACGGGAAGTTGTGCTTCCCTGTTGTCGGTCTCGCGCTTCGCTTCCGGGTTGATGGCCTATGACGACCGGGCCAGCCTTCCGGAACTGAGCGAAAAACTTGCGCCTGACGCCAAGGCATTCATCGACCAGCTATGGGCCGTCGAGGTTCTTAACGGCGCACCCGCCAAGTACGCTGAACAGGAAGCCTTGTACCGGCTTGATCCCTGGTGCCCGGCAAAGAGCGGCGAGCAGGCGATTCCTCCAGGAGGCGCCGCCATATGCAATCTGCATGCGATTGCCAGGCTGATCGGTTTGAGCAGGAAAGCGGCCTGGCAGCAGTTGCAGGGCGGGCAGATGAAGGAGGATACGATGCGCTCGGTGGCTGATGAACTGGCCAGAATTTCCATGTCCGATCCGCGCCATGTGCCGACCCTGAAGAACCTCGCCACCCTGTTCGATTTCCTTGGTGACGTGGAGCGCGCCAGGCTTGCCACCCGCCTTGCCGATGAGGCTGCTTCAACCGGCCATATTCCTGTACATGAGCTTGCGCCAAGTCCAGAGCCACAGCCGTCAAAACCATAGCGCCTGAGTTTGTTCGGGATGCATTTATAACGCCCTGGTTAAGCCGGACCGGGATATCCGCTATAATTCGCGGGTTCAAATTTACGATTATGGATTTCCATGCGAAATTATCAGCCAGCCAAAAATCTGCTCCAGGACCGCGTGATCCTGGTAACGGGCGCAGGCCAGAGCATTGGCCGTACGGCGGCCCTGACTTTTGCTTCCCACGGGGCGACGGTTATCCTGCACGGGCGCAAGGTGGAGAAGCTCGAGGCGGTCTATGATGAAATCGAGGCGGCAGGCTGGCCTCAGGCGGCTATTTTCCCGCTTGACTTGTTCAGTGCCGGGGACAAGGATTTCGATGCGCTGGCGACGGGTATCCGGCGTCAGTTTGCCCGCCTTGACGGTATTCTGCACAATGCGTCCCACCTCGATGGTTTGCGCAGTCTGGAGGAGCACACCCTTGAGCAGTGGCAGGTTTCGCTGCGCGTCAATCTCATGGCGCCCTTTGCCCTGACTCGTGCCTGCCTGCCCTTGCTGAAAGCGTCACCGGATGCTTCAATCATCCTGACTTCGGAAACTCACGGCCATGTGCCGGCGGCGTACTGGGGCAGTTTTGCCATATCCAAAGCGGCAGGCGAGACGCTGGTGAAGCTGTGGGCGCAGGAGCTTGAGTTGCATCCCAATCTGCGCATTAATGGCATTGTTCCCGGCCCGGTGCAATCGACTCAGCGCGTCAGGACGCATCCCGGCGAGGTGCTGGAATCAATGCCCTTGCAGGAAACCCTGATGCCTCGGTATTTGTATCTGATGGGAAGCGACAGTCGCGGCGTGAGCGGCCAGATTGTCGAGTGTTAACCTTGTTTCTTCAGAAAAAAACGCAGCATTTCTCCGCCCACTTCGATTTGATCTCCGTCCTGCAGTAGTTGTGCTTCCGCGCTGATTGCCTGGCCATTGACCAGCGGCTGCTTCTTGCCTTCCACCCTTGTGATGGAATAACCGTGCGGACGGCGGTTAATGACGGCTACCTGAACACCGGCCTTTCCAAAAGTCGCAAGAGGGCGATTCAATTCCAGGGTTTGACCGGCATGCGGCCCTTCCAGACCCTGGATGCCCCCCAGGGGGAAATTATCGTTGGCCGCACGCGCCACTGAAACCGCGGTGTCTAGCTGATCGGCTGTCTGAGCTGGAGTTTCTGATTGCTCTTTCCTGTGCCGCATGTTCATCACCGGCATCATCATGATGGTGCGGTCAGCATCCACGCCGGGCTTGGCCTTCTGGTTGATATATCTGAGTTGATAGCGGCCAATATCGATTACATCGTTGTTCTGCAGAATGTGTTTCTGGATCTTGACCCCATTCACCAGGGTGCCGTTGGTGCTGCCCAGGTCTTCCAGTATCTGGTCATTGCCAACAGTGAGAATGGTGGCGTGTTCCTTGCTGACCGATGAGTGGTCAAGGTGCATTTCGTTATGCGGTTTACGGCCAATGCCAAAGCGGGCCTTTTCGAGAAAATGATATCCGAGTATGTCGCCATCCAGGCTTAAAACCAGTTTTGCCATCGTTTTCTCCTGTTATTTCAGCCAGCCGAAGAGCCGGCCCATCAGGCCCCTGGATTGCTCGCTGGCAGGGAAGGGTTCCAGCACTTTAATCAGGACCGCAGAAATGTTGTCGTGACCGCCGTTGTCATTGGCCATCATGACCAGTTGTTGCGCCGCAAGCGGCAAATTGGCTTGTAGCGCATTGAGGGCGAGTTCTATGTTGGCATCGTCCACCATGTCATTCAGGCCATCCGAGCACATCAGGTAGATGTCGCCCACCGAAACGGCCTGATCCTGCACCTCGCACTGGCATACGCTCTCGACACCCAGGGCGCGGGTCACCAGATTGCGGTTATGGGAGATTTTTGCGTCATCATTTGAAATCAGGCCAAGAACCACCTGCTCGTGAAGAATGGAATGGTCCTGCGTGAGCGCGTGGAGTTTGCCGCGGCGCAGACGGTAGAGGCGCGAATCGCCGACATGAGCATAATGCAGATGGTTGTCATGAAAAATGCTTGCAACCAGCGTGGTGCCCATTCCCTGGTGCTGAGGATTTGCCTGGGCAGCCTGGTAGATTGCCCGGTTGGCTCTGCTCACTGTGAATTCAAGAATTTCCGCTATGTTGTTTTTCGAGGAAGGGGCGTCGCGCAGTTGGCGTTTTAGTTCTGTCACCATGATCGAGGCAGCCATGCTGCTGGCCACGTCTCCTGCCTTGTATCCGCCCATGCCGTCTGCTACCAGGGCGAGGCCCAGGTCAAGCTCGGTTGCAATGGTGTCTTCATTGAATGAACGGACTACACCGGTATCGGTTATGGTTGCGACTTCTAGAGCACTGCGAACTGTCATTATTGATTTATCCCCCGATTGGCGGCTGCATGTTATTGTTTTTCTGCAAGGCGCATTCTCGCATTCCATTCCATTGCCATGCAAGGCGGGATTTATCTCCGAGCGATTAATTATTTGCCTGAACATCATCCACAACTTGTCAGCCGCTTATAATCCTGTCCCATGATCAAGCAGAATATCGGTCGTTACGAAATCATTTCCGAAATCGGGCAGGGCGCGATGGGTGTGGTATATCGCGCCCTGGACCCGCTGCTGGAACGGACCGTGGCAATCAAGACTATCAGCCTGGACCTGTCCAAGGATGAATTCGAGGAATTCGAGCAGCGTTTCTATCGCGAGGCGAGATCGGCCGGGCGCCTTAATCACCCGAATATCGTCACTATTCATGATGTAGGCAATACCGAGAATGTCGCCTACATGGCGATGGAGTTTCTGGAAGGCATGGAATTGCGCGATATCATGGACGCCGACATGCTACTTGATCTCGACAGAATCGTCGAAATCGTGAGTCAGGTTGCCGATGGGTTGGCGTTTGCGCATGAGCATGGCGTGGTCCACCGCGATATCAAGCCTTCCAATATCATGATCCTGAAAAATGGCGTGGCGAAAATTACCGATTTCGGCATCGCCTTGATTCCTTCTTCCTCACGTACCGTGGCGGGGATGGTGCTGGGCTCGCCAAAATACATGTCGCCGGAGCAAGTGGTCGGGCAGGATGTGGACCGTCGCTCCGACATTTTTTCGCTGGGCGTGTTGCTGTACGAAATGCTGACCGGGAAAGCGCCATTCAGAGGCGAAAACATCAGCGCCATCATGTATCGCATTCTCAATGAAATGCCAATGGCTCCGGCGACGCTCAAGCCGGCGTTGCCGGAGGTGTTCGATTATATCGTCGCCAGGGCCTTGGCCAAACACCCGGACGATCGTTATCAGCGTGCCGATGAAATGGCAGCAGATTTGCGCAATTACCGGACTTTGCAGACTCCGTTGAATTTCCACTCCGGGGCCGATGGGAGCACACGCACTCTGGAACGCCGCAAGACACCGCGACCGCTTGATGAGCAGACGCTGCTGATGGCTTCCGCCGCCCCGCTCAGCGCCGGAAACCCATGGTGGAAACGGCCTTTTACCCTGTGGGGTGGAGCTATTTTTCTGATGCTGGGGATTTTTCTCCTGAACTGGGAAAAGCCGGGCTTGAAGGAACAGCCTCAAATTACGAATGTAAAACCTGCGGCCATGCCTGAAAAACCTGAACTTCCCTTGCCGCCGATTCCGCCGCAAGTGCAAGGGACGCTCGCTCTGGCGGTGACTCCCTGGGGAGAGGTTTTTGTGGACGGGAAGCGCGAAGGCGTTTCTCCGCCGCTGAACGAGTTGCAGCTGCCAGCCGGCAAGCACATGATCGAAATCAGAAATCCGGGTTTTTTGTCTTATTCTCAAACGCTTGTTATCGAACCCGAATCAACTCATAAAATTAAACACAAATTCAAATAAGAACATGCTGAAATTTAATCTGTCTCTTTTTTCTCTGTTGGCTTTGCTGCTGTTCGTCAGCGGATGCAGCAATACCAGCTTAAAAAAACTTCCCTTCATTCAGGATGAGGCGCCAGTCCAGAAAAAAGCCGAAGATCCCGCTGACAAACCTTCTCCACCCGCTGTACGCAAGGCCGAGAGGGAATTGAGTCTGGGCATCAGGAATTATGAGAATGGAAACTACAACATGGCAGCCGGTTTCTTTCAGAACGCCTTGGGCGATGACCAGCTTTCGGTTGGCGATCAGGTAACCGCACACAAGTTTCTCGCTTTTATTTACTGCGTTTCGGGCGAGAAACTGGCGTGCCGCGGGGCGTTCAAGAAAGTGCTGGCGCTCAACCCGAAATTCGGCCTGAGCGCCAGTGAGGCCGGTCACCCTACCTGGGGACCGGTATTCCGCGAGGTGCAGGCTGAAGTGGCAGCCAGGAAAACCCGCTAACAATTAGCTGTGTTGTAGCGGGCGCTTAAATTTTGCCGCGAAATTGCTGGTGGCAGGACTTGCAGCTTTCCTCGACGCCATTGAGTGCTGGCCGGATGAGCGCCATGTTGCCGCTTTCCGCTGCCTTGAGAAGTTTTTCCGTGGATTCTTCCAGTTTTTGCCGGGCATGGCTGAAGTCGGCCGGCTTCTGCCATACCTCGGGCTTGGCTCGCGTGGGAGGGTAATTGCTGTCTGGTGTGAAATGCACCCAAGGTTCTGATGCCAGTTGTTTCAGCTTTTTGGCGTCGGCGAGAAAGGCCTGGCTGTTGTAGTCCTCCCGTTCGCGTACCACCATTCCCATCGGCTCCAGGGTGCGGAGCATCTGTTTGAAAACCGCCTTGCGTTTGGTGACGGGCTGATCCGGATGCGTATCCTGTGGTTCACTGCTACAGGCTGTGAGCGTCAAGCTTGCTGCAATTAGAGTTAACAATAAAAATCTCGACATGCGCTTAGTCTCTTTTCGTTCGAACATTCCAGGTGTAAAAGATCAGGTGGATTTGCCAGGTGCGTTTGTCTGCCCGGCAAAGCACTACGATGATGCATTTTTATCTCAGTGAAAACTCCAGTTCGACATCTGCGATGGTGATGATGTCGCGGTGATGGAGCTGGCAGGGCAGCGACTTGATTTCGCCGCCGTTGATCAGGGGCAGGTCAGTGCCTTCGACAAGCCCAAGAAAATACTGGCCATCGCGCAAGGTGATGGCGGTGACCTGAATGCCGGGTTTTCCCAGTGTGGTGACGGGCCTGGAGAGTTCCAGTGTTTGTCCGGCACCTGGGCCGGAGTTTATTTTTAGCAAGCCGAGCGTGCCGCTGGGGGGTGGGGCTTCTTCAATGGTTTCAAATGTGCTGCTTTGGGGGGCTTTGCCGATATTGGCCGCAGCTTCGAATGAAGCCGGTCCTGGCATTGTAGTGGCGGCATCCAGCGCGGAGGTGTGAGCGCGCGGTGCAAACTCTGTCCTTGGGGTCGCGGAGATGGTTTTCCCCGGGGCGCTGGGTTTCAGCACTTCGCTAATAAAGGTAAAGGTGAAGTGGGCGATGCTGATTTCATCGCCATCCTGCAGCACACATTTATGGATATTGTTCTGATTGACCTTGGTGCCATTCGTGCTTTCAAGGTCTTCGAGAAAAGAGTCGCTGCCCAGGGTAATGATGACAGCGTGGTTTCCGCTTACCCCAGAGTCCTCAAGATGGATGTCGCTACTCGCCTTGCGTCCAATCGTGATGCGTTCGCGGTCAAGGGGGAATTCCATGCTGGAACCGTGATCACCCTGTAACACCAGTTTAGACATGCTCCTCCCTACCCAACACGCACAACAACAGCCGAGATGTTGTCATAACCGCCATTATCGTTTGCCTGGCGCACCAGTTGCCGTGCCAGTTGCTGCGGGTCTTCCTGACAGGCGCTCATGATGGCGGTCATTTCACTGTAAGCGAGCATATCGTAACATCCGTCGGAACAGAGCAGAAAAATATCCCCGGCTTGAGTGGTGACCTGGCGCATATCTACTTCTACCACAGGGTCCACGCCAAGGGCGCGCGTCAGTACCCCCCGGTAAGCGTCTGATGCGGCGTCCTGCGCCGTGATTTCGCCGCTTTCGATGCGTTCCTGAATCATGGTGTGATCCACGGTGAGCTGTTTCAACGCGAGATTTCGCCACAGATAGATGCGTGAATCGCCAATATGCGCCAGCGTGGCCCGGTTTTCGTGAAAATAGGCTGCGAGAAAAGTGGTGCCCATGCCTTCGTAGCGGGTCTGCTTGCGTGCGGTATCGTTTACGCGCTGATTTGCCTCGCTGACCGCTGCATAGAGCTTCAATACCGGTTCGCTGACCTTCTGCGCCCACTCGGCTTCGCGCCAGTGCGGTGCGAGGGGCTTTCTGAAGGATTCAAGCGCTGTTTTGATGGCCAGGTTGCTGGCGATTTCCCCGCCCTCATATCCGCCCATGCCATCGGCCAGCAAGGCCAGTCCAAAAGCAGCATCCCAGGCGATAGCATCTTCATTGCCCGGCCTGGTGCGTCCGGTGTCGCTGGTCCCGGCAAATTCCCAGGTAAATGCGCTGGCAGTCATTTATTTAGCCCCGGCAATAATCAACGGCCTGTTCCAGCCGTTCCACTGCGGTAATCTCCATGCCGGAGATCGCCTGTTTGGGTTTGTTGCCTTTGGGCACGACCGCGTGAGTGAAACCCAGCTTGGCGGCTTCCTTGAGGCGCTCCTGCCCGCGCTGTACCGGGCGGATTTCACCAGCCAGGCCGATTTCTCCGAACACCACCAGCTTGCCCGGCAGCGGCCGGTTTTTGAGCGAAGAAACAATGGCCAGCAACACCGCCAGATCCGCCGCCGGCTCTGTGATCTTGACACCGCCCACGGCGTTGACGAATACATCCTGATCAAAGCAGGCAATCCCGGCATGGCGGTGCAGCACTGCGAGCAGCATGGCCAGGCGGTTCTGCTCCAGACCCACCGAAAGGCGGCGCGGGTTGGGCGCATGGGCCTCATCCACCAGCGCCTGGATTTCTACCAGCAAGGGCCGGGTGCCTTCCTGCGTGACCATGACGCACGAGCCGGCGACATCCTGCCCGTGGTGTGAGAGGAACAAGGCCGACGGGTTGCTGACTTCGCGCAGTCCTTTTTCGGTCATCGCAAAGACGCCCAGTTCATTGACCGCGCCAAAGCGGTTCTTGAAAGCGCGCACCAGGCGAAAACTGGAATTGTTGTCGCCTTCGAAATAGAGCACGGTGTCGACAATGTGTTCCAGCACGCGGGGGCCTGCCAGCGCTCCTTCCTTGGTGACATGGCCGACCAGGATTACGGCAGTGCCCGATTGCTTGGCGAAGCGCGTCAGTTGGGCCGCGCACTCGCGCACCTGAGCCACACTGCCGGGGGCGGATTGCAGCGCCTCTGAGTACACGGTCTGGATTGAGTCAATTACGGCTACTACAGGTTTATGTGTCGCCAGAGTGGCGAGTATCTTCTCCAGGCTGATTTCCGCCAGCAATTGGACGGATTTGGCTTCCAGTGCGAGGCGCTTGGCGCGCGATGCGATCTGCTGCGCGGATTCCTCGCCGCTGACGTAGAGCACCTTGTTGCGCTTGCTCAGATGGCATAGCGCCTGCAATAACAAGGTGGATTTGCCGATACCCGGGTCGCCGCCGATCAGGACCACGGCGCCCTGAACCAGTCCGCCGCCCAGCACCCGATCGAATTCTGCGATGCCGGTTGGTTCGCGCGGGACTTCCTGGGCCTCGACCTCGCTCAGGCTTTGCACCTTGCTGGTTACGGAAAGGGCGTTATAGCGGTTGCCCGCGGCGCTTTCGGCGACAGTTTCCAGCAGCGTGTTCCATGCCGTGCAGTGCGGGCACTGCCCCTGCCACTTGGGCGACTGGCCGCCACATTCGGTGCAGGTGTAGATGGACTTGGCCTTGGCCATGGCTATTCGATCCCGGTCATGGGGACGCGCGCTGCGACTGCGCATAGCAACTCGTAGCCGATCGTGCCCGCGGCTGTGGCAATTTCATCCACCGGCAGGTCGTCACCCCACAGAGTAACGGGCATGCCGATTCGGGCATCAGGAATGCCGCTCAAGTCCACCGTGAGCATATCCATCGAAACCCGTCCGATGATGCGGCTTTGCTGCCCATCGACCAGAACCGGCGTACCGCTGGGTGCGTGGCGTGGATAACCGTCGGCATAACCGCAGGCCACCGTGCCGATGCGCATGGCGCTTGGCGCACAGAAGGTGCCTCCATAGCCCACTCTGGTGCCAGCTGGAATGTCACGCATGGCGATGACTTCGCTGGAAAGCGTCATGGCGGGTTTGAGGCCAAGTTCTGAAGATGTCTGGTGGCTCATGGGAGAAGCGCCGTAAAGCATGATGCCGGGACGGACCCAGTCATCATGGGCTTCCGGGTAGCTTAGCAGCGCAGCGGAATTGGACAGGCTGCGGGGCAGATGCAGGCCATGTGTGATGGCATTGAATAGCGTGAGTTGATCTGTAATGCCATTTTTTTCATCAGCGCGGGCAAAATGGGTCATCAGCGTCACTTTGGCACCCATCTGTTGCAGGTTTTGCAGTGCCGCAGGCAATTCGTCTGGCTGGAAGCCAAGGCGGTTCATGCCCGTGTTGATTTTAAGCCAAGCCTGAATCGGTGTGGCGATGGATGCCTGCAGCAAGGCCTCAATCTGCCACTGCGCATGAATTACCGTGGATAGCCCATGCTGAACCAGCAGGGGTATTTCGTTTGCGCTGAAAAATCCTTCCAGCAGCAATATGTCCTGCCCGAATCCTGCGTCGCGCAGGGCGATAGCCTCTGCCAGGTTAAGCACTGCAAATCCGTCTGCCGCCTCCAGTGCCTTCGCCACCCGCAGCATGCCGTGGCCGTAGCCATTGGCCTTGATCACGGCCATGAGGCGTGCGCGCGGCGCATGCCTGCGGGCAATGCCCAGATTGTGACGCAGCGCGGAAAGATTCACGGTGGCACGAATCGGGCGCGGCATGGGCTTAGTAGTCTCCACCGCCGTGGGCGTAGTTCTCGAAGCGGGTATATTCACCGATGAAAGTCATTCTTACGGTGCCGATGGGGCCGTTACGCTGTTTGCCGATAATGATTTCAGCACTTCCTTTCTCGGGGGAGTCCGGGTTGTAGACTTCGTCGCGGTAGATGAACAGAATTACGTCGGCATCTTGCTCGATAGCGCCGGATTCGCGCAGATCGGACATGACCGGACGCTTGTTGGGGCGCTGTTCGAGGCTGCGGTTAAGCTGGGAAAGCGCGATGACCGGCACTTCCAGTTCCTTCGCCAGCGCCTTGAGTGAGCGGGATATCTCGGAAATTTCCGTGGCGCGGTTCTCGCCACCGCCACTGCCGCTCATGAGTTGCAGGTAATCGATAATAATCAAGCCCAGCTTGCCGCACTGGCGGTGCAAGCGGCGCGCACGCGCTCTAAGTTCAAGCGCGGTGAGCGCGCCGCTCTCGTCGATGTGAATCGGCGCGTCGTTGAGCTTGCCCACGGCATTGGTCAGGCGCAACCAGTCCTCATCCTGCAGCCGGCCGGTGCGAATTTTTTGCTGATCCAGTTTGCCCACCGAGCCGATCATACGCATGGCCAGTTGAGAGCCGCCCATTTCCATGCTGAAAATGGCAACCGGCAAGCCGGTGTTCAGTGCAACATTTTCGCCAATATTGATGGAAAAGGCTGTTTTTCCCATACTGGGGCGGCCTGCCACGATGATCAGGTCGCCGGGCTGCAGGCCGGATGTTTTCTGGTCAAGATCGTGAAATCCGGTGGGGATACCGGTAACTTCATTGGGGTTGTCGCGCTGGAACAGTTCGTCGATACGTTCAACAACCTGGATTAACAAAGGTTGGATTTCAACGAAACCCTGCTTGCCGCGCGCATTGGCTTCGGCAATTTCAAATACCTTGGCTTCTGCTTCGTCCAGCAATTGTCCGGCGCTTCGGCCCACCGGGTTGTAAGCGCTGTCAGAGATGGCTGTGCCGACTTCTGAGAGTTTGCGCATAACCCCGCGGTCACGCACGATTTCAGCATAGCGCTTGATGTTGGACGCACTCGGGGTGTTTTGCGCCAGTGCGGCGAGGTAGGCAAGTCCGCCCGCGTTATTCAGTTCAGCGCTATTTTCCAGCGCTTCGGATACCGTGATGACGTCTGCAGGCCTGCCGCCTTCAAGCAATCTGAAAATGTGGCGGAAAATCAGGCGGTGGTCGTGGCGGTAGAAATCGCTTTCAGCCACAACATCGGCAATCCGGTCCCAGGCGCTGTTGTCCAGCAGCAGGCCGCCGAGCACGGACTGTTCCGCTTCAATGGAATGCGGCGGGAGTTTGATGGCGTCGAGTTGTGCATCGCTCATGGAATGATATTACTCAGACTAAAACCGGAAGTTTCCGGGTTCGCGGGTGAATTGGCAAGGCTTGGGGGGCAATAAAAAAAGGGCTGTTGCCAGCCCTTTTTTTGTTTTTTTCTGAACGATCAGGCTGCAGCGACAACAGATACCGTAATGCTTGCGGTTATATCGGCATGCAGGGACAGATCAACAGGGAAATCACCAACTTGTTTCAGGGGGCCGTCAGGCAGACGCACTTCGGATTTCGCAACTTCAAGACCCTGGGCCTTGAGTGCTTCCGAAATGTCGCTGGTGGTGACGGAGCCGAACAAACGACCATCCACGCCCGCTTTCTGGGCAATTTGCACGGTCACGCCGTTGATCTTTTCGCCACGCGCTTGTGCCTGGGCATGAATTTCAGCCTGAATTTTTTCGAGTTCGGCGCGCCTGGTTTCGAATTCGGCCAGGTTGGCTGGCGTTGCGCGCTTGGCTTTCTTTTGCGGGATCAGAAAATTGCGGCCATAGCCATCCTTGACTTTGACAACATCACCCAGTTGGCCCAGGTTGGCCAGTTTTTCCAGAAGAATAACTTGCATGATTTCTCCTTAGTGCTGGTCTGTATAGGGCATCAGGGCCAGGAAGCGGGCGCGCTTGATGGCGGTGCCCAGCTGGCGCTGGTAGCGGGCTTTGGTCCCGGTGATACGGGCCGGAATGATCTTGCCGTTTTCGGACACGAAATCCTTGAGCAGATCCACATCCTTGTAATCGATTTCCTTGATGCCTTCAACCGTGAAGCGGCAGAAGCGCTTGCGGCGGAACATTTGACGTGCCATTTTATTTACCTCTTTAAATTTCTATCAGTTCAATTCTGTTTGCATGCAATACCAGTTGCGTACTGTTGCGGCTTTTCCTGGCCAGGAACCCCTGAATCCTGATTCCATCTTCCACTTTGCAGCGGACGGTCTGTTGTGCCAGTTCACCCAGCGCTACGACCTGCACTTCACATTCGACATCGCGTTCCATCCCCGCTTCGACTTGCCTGGAGCTGTGCCCCAGCGTCAGATTCAGTGCCGGAATGCCTGCTGGTGTATAACGCAGCGGGTCGATTGTAAGGATTTTGCCACTCAGTACGATCCGGTTGCCAGACACTTAGGCCGCGGCAACTGCAGGAGCAGCCTGACCCTCGCCCTGGGATTGCAGTGAGCGCGATTTCTCTTCCTTCATCATCGGGGAGGCGGTGGTCATCGCTTCCTTCATGCTGACCATGAGGTAACGCAGAACTGCATCGTTGAAGCGGAAGGCGTGCTCCAGTTCGTCCAGGGTTTCCTGGTCGCATTCGATATTCATAAGGACGTAGTGTGCCTTGTGAATTTTCTGGATCGGGTAAGCCAGCTGGCGGCGGCCCCAGTCTTCAAGGCGGTGGATGTTGCCGCTCTTGGCCGTAACCAGGCCGCGGTAACGTTCGACCATGCCCGGAACCTGTTCACTCTGGTCGGGATGGACGATAAAAACGATTTCGTAATGGCGCATGCATACTCCTTGTGGGTTAAAGCCTTTCGCCATGCGGGACGATAAGGCAAGGTGGAAAAACAGGCAATTGTACCAAATTCCCAAGAACAATCAAGTTTCCATTGTGTATTCTGTATCTGGGTGTCCGGTGCGGCCATGGCCGTTTTGGTTGCTTATGCTATACTGGAAAATTATTTGTTTTGTGTGGTTTGGCGGTGCGCCTAGCCTGAATTAAAGCCATGAATTTGAACCCCGAATTTTAAGTGATATTAAGGAATGTTGAAGATGCAAACGGAAAATGTGAACCCGCTGGAAAAAACTCTGAATCTTGCCGTTTCCTTGGTGCAATTCGAAGCTGATGTGGCAAAGCGCCTGAAACAGGTGGCGCGCACAGTCAAAATGCAGGGATTCCGTCCCGGCAAGGTTCCCATGAAAATGGTAGAACAGCAGCACGGCGGGCAAGTGCGTCAGGAAGTGCTGGGCGAATCGGTACAGAAGAGCTTTTCTGATGCAGTACAGCAGAGCCAGTTGAGGGTTGCCGGCTATCCGCGCATCGAACCCAAGGCTGATCAGGGTGCGGGCGAGTCCATGGAGTTCACGGCGACCTTCGAGGTTTATCCGGAAGTTGTGCTGGGTGATATCAGTGCAAGCCTGATTGAGCGTCCATCCGTCACCATTGGCGACGAGGAAGTGAACAAAACTCTCGAAATTCTGCGCAAGCAGCGGGTTGCTTATCAAGCCGTTGATCGGGCCGCAGCAACTGACGATCGCGTGAACGTGGATTATCGCGGTACGCTGGATGATGTCGAATTTCCAGGCGGTCAGGCCAAGGGGTTCAACCTGGTTCTGGGCGAAGGGCGTACGCTCCCCGATTTTGAAGGCCAGTTTGTGGGCATGAAAGCTGGTGAAACCAAAAAATTTGATCTGACCTTCCCTGAGGAATATCACTCAAAGGAACTGGCCGGCAAGGGTGTGACCTTCGAGGTGACGCTGAACGTAGTGGAAGAAGCAAAATTGCCGGAAATTGATGCTGATTTTGCCAGGAGCATGGGTGTGGCGGATGGCGATGTGACAAAGATGCGCGATGAAATTCGTGCCAGTCTGGAACGCGAAGGCAAGAAACGGGTTCAGGAGAAGGTTAAAACGCAGGTGATGGAGTCTCTGCTTGAGGCCACGAAATTGGCTTTGCCAACCGCCCTGGTCGAAATGGAAATCGAGCGTCTGATGGAGCAAATGCGCCAAAGCATGTCTTCTCACGGCGTTAAGGTGATGGATGGCATGCAGTCGCCCGAATTGCACCGCGATCAGGCCAAGCGCCGTGTTGCCTTGGGCTTGATTTTGGCGGAAGTGGTCAAATCTAATAAGCTCAATGCAAAGCCTGAGCAGATTCAGGCGCAGATTGTTGAAGTGGCTCAAAGCTACGAAGATCCGGAGTCGGTGATTAAGTATTTTTACTCCAATCCGCAGCAATTGGCAGAGATAGAGTCCCTGGTGCTGGAAGGTAATGTGGTCGAATGGGCCCTGACACAGGCGCAAGTTGTGGACAAGTCGATCGTTTTTGATGAATTGATGGGAAAAAAATAAATGAATGAAATGAGCAACTGGGATCCGCAAAGCCTCGGTTACATTCCGATGGTGATCGAGCAGAGTGGTCGTGGCGAGCGCGCCTACGATATTTACTCGCGCCTGCTGAAGGAACGGGTGGTTTTTCTGGTTGGCCCTGTCAATGAAATGAGTGCCAATCTTGTCGTAGCCCAGTTGCTGTTCCTTGAATCAGAAAATCCTGATAAAGACATTTATCTTTATATCAATTCTCCCGGTGGTTCGGTTACAGCAGGCATGGCGATCTACGACACCATGCAGTTCATCAAGCCCGACGTTTCAACCCTGTGCATTGGCCAGGCTGCCAGCATGGGCGCTTTGCTGCTGACGGCGGGAGCGCCGGGCAAGCGCTACAGTCTGCCCAGTTCGCGCATGATGATTCACCAGCCGTTGGGTGGGTTTCAGGGACAGGCTTCAGATATCGAGATCCATGCCAGGGAAATTCTCTATCTGCGTCAGAAGCTTAACGAGATACTCGCGAAACATACCGGTCAGACAGTCAAGGCCATTGAAAAAGATACTGACCGGGATAACTTCATGAGTGCGGAGCAGTCGGTGAAGTATGGCCTGGTGGATAAAGTACTTGTCAATCGCACAGAAGTTGCGGCTTAATAAAGCCGTGAAACGCTTGACTATTGGGGATTAGGAAACAATGGCAAAAGACTCAGGCAGTGAAAAGTTGCTCTATTGTTCATTTTGCGGCAAGAGCCAGCACGAGGTGCGCAAGCTGATTGCAGGGCCTTCGGTTTTTATCTGCGATGAATGCGTGGATCTCTGCAACGACATCATCCGCGAGGAAATCCGCGGCGAACAGTCCACCAAGGGTGGGGCAGATGACTTGCCGGTACCGCAGGAAATCAATCAGATCCTGGATGAATATGTGATCGGCCAGGCGCAGGCCAAGCGCATTTTGTCGGTGGCGGTGTACAACCATTACAAGCGTTTGAAAAACCAGAACAAGAATGACGAGGTTGAGCTGGCCAAGAGCAATATCCTGTTGATCGGTCCGACGGGCTCGGGCAAGACTTTGCTGGCCCAAACCCTGGCACGCCTGCTCAATGTCCCGTTTGTCATGGCGGATGCCACCACACTGACCGAAGCCGGTTATGTCGGTGAGGACGTCGAAAACATTATTCAGAAATTGCTGCAAAAATGTGATTACGACATCGAGAAGGCGCAGCGCGGTATTGTCTACATTGATGAAATCGACAAGATTTCGCGCAAGTCCGACAATCCGTCCATTACCCGTGATGTATCGGGCGAAGGCGTGCAGCAGGCCCTGCTGAAGCTGATCGAGGGGACCGTTGCTTCGATACCGCCGCAAGGTGGCCGCAAACATCCCAATCAGGAATTTGTGCAGGTGGACACCACCAACATCCTGTTTGTCTGTGGCGGGGCTTTCAGCGGACTGGAAAAGGTGATCAGTAACCGTTCCGAAAAAGGCGGTATTGGTTTTGGCGCCGAAGTGAAGAGCAAGGATAACAGCAAGGATATCGGTGAAGTGTTGCGCGAAGTGGAGCCTGAGGATCTGATCAAGTTTGGCTTGATTCCGGAGTTCGTTGGCCGTTTGCCTGTAGTCGCAACGCTTGAGGAGCTGGATGAATCTGCCATGATTCGTATCCTGACCGAACCCAAAAACGCGCTTACCAAGCAATATCAGAAATTGTTTGACATGGAAGGCGTGGAGCTCGAGTTCCGTGACGGCGCGCTGGATGCCATTGCCAAAAAGGCATTGGCCCGCAAAACGGGTGCACGTGGATTGCGCTCCATTCTGGAGCACGCACTGCTTGACACCATGTATGATTTGCCATCCATGTCCAACGTCAGCAAGGTTGTAGTGGATGATGGTGTGGTCAATGGCGCAAGCAAACCACTCATGATTTACGCAGATCAACCTCAGGCTGCCTGATTGATGTTGTCCGGAAGCGCGCTTGTGCTTCCGGAATTTCCCTTTGCCATACCCCCGGCTTGCTGTGGTTTATTTTCCTGTTCAGCTTGAAATTTCCGGACCTCTCCTTAATTATTAAACAATCTGGCATTTATTAAGGCGCATATTCCATGTCGTTACAAACGCACGAACCGCTCTCCAGCACCGTAAAACTACCCTTGTTGCCTCTGCGCGACGTGGTAGTGTTTCCGCACATGGTGATTCCCCTCTTCGTGGGCCGGCCAAAATCCATCAAGGCGCTTGAGGCAGCCATGGAATCGGGCAAGCATATCCTGCTGGTGGCGCAGAAATCAGCAGCCAAGGATGAGCCGACCCTGGACGATCTGTACAGCATCGGTAGTGTTGCCAGCATATTGCAGATGCTGAAACTGCCCGATGGCACAGTCAAGGTGCTGGTGGAAGGCAATCAGCGCGCCGAAGTGACCGAGTTTTTCGACGATGACGCCTATTTTTCTGCCCAGGCTGACGTGGTTCCGGCTCCTCCTGAAAACGATAATGAAACCGAAGCGATGATGCGCAGTGTTTTTGCCCAGTTTGATCAATACGTCAAGCTGAACAAGAAAATCCCGCCCGAGATCCTGACTTCCCTGGCCAGCATTGATGAGGCCGGTCGCCTGGCTGACACCATTGCCGCACATCTGCCCCTGAAGCTGGAACAGAAGCAGCATGTGCTGGAAATGTTCCCGGTGCGCGAGCGTCTGGAGCACCTGCTGGGCCAGCTGGATTCCGAAATCGATATCCTTCAGGTCGAAAAGCGCATCCGTGGCCGGGTCAAACGCCAGATGGAAAAGAGCCAGCGCGAGTATTACCTCAACGAACAGGTCAAGGCGATCCAGAAAGAACTGGGTGATCTGGATGAGGGCGCTGACCTGGACGAGCTGGAGAAAAAAATCAAGGCTGCGCAGATGCCAAAGGAAGCCAAGGCCAAGGCGGATGCGGAACTCAAAAAACTCAAGCTGATGTCGCCGATGTCGGCCGAGGCAACGGTAGTACGCAATTACATTGATGTTCTGGTCGGATTGCCGTGGAAGAAGAAAACCAAGATCAGCAAGGATCTGGCCGCTGCCGAAGCAGTTCTGGAAGAAGATCATTACGGCCTGGAGAAGGTGAAGGAACGGATTGTCGAGTATCTTGCCGTGCAGCAGCGCGTGGACAAGCTCAAGGCGCCGATTCTGTGCCTGGTCGGGCCTCCTGGCGTGGGCAAGACCTCGCTCGGTCAGTCCATCGCCCGCGCGACCAACCGCAAGTTTGTGCGCATGGCTCTGGGTGGCGTACGCGACGAGTCCGAGATTCGCGGCCACCGTCGCACCTATATCGGCTCCATGCCGGGCAAGATATTGCAAAGCATGAGCAAGGTGGCGGTGCGCAATCCGCTGTTCCTGCTGGATGAAGTCGACAAGATGGGCATGGATTTCCGGGGCGATCCCTCGTCTGCGCTGCTGGAAGTGCTCGACCCGGAGCAGAACCATACGTTTGTCGACCATTACGTCGAAGTGGAGTACGACCTCTCCGATGTGATGTTTGTCGCTACTTCCAATACCATGAACATTCCGGCACCTTTGCTGGATCGCATGGAAGTGATCCGTCTTTCCGGCTATACCGAAGACGAGAAGGTCAATATCGCCATGCGCTATCTGCTGACCAAGCAGCTCAAGACGCATGGGCTGAAGGACACGGAAATCAGCGTTCCGGAAAGCGCGGTCCGGGACATCGTGCGCTACTACACGCGTGAGGCTGGTGTGCGCAGTCTGGAACGGGAGATTGCCAAAATCTGCCGCAAGGTGGTGAAGGAGTTGCTGCTCAAGAATGGTGGCAAGAAAGTATCCATTACCACGCGCAACCTCGACAAATATCTTGGTGTGCAGCGCTTTACCTTTGGCGTGGCGGAGCAGCATAACCAGATTGGGCAAGTGACCGGGCTGGCGTGGACCGAAGTGGGCGGTGAACTGCTGACCATCGAAGGGGTGGCCCTGCCTGGAAAAGGCAAGATGACAACCACCGGCAAGCTGGGCGAGGTGATGCAGGAATCCATTCAGGCGGCTCTTTCCGTGGTGCGCAGCCGCGCCCGTTCCTTGGGCATCGCGGAAGATTTCTACCAGAAAAACGATATCCATATCCACCTGCCGGAAGGCGCGACGCCCAAGGACGGGCCGAGCGCAGGTATAGCGCTGACTACGGCGATGGTTTCCATTCTGACCGGTATTCCAGTGAGGGCGGATGTGGCGATGACCGGTGAAATTACTCTGCGTGGCGAGGTTTTGCCTATCGGGGGGCTGAAAGAGAAGTTGCTGGCGGCACACCGTGGCGGCATTAAGACTGTCCTGATCCCGCAGGAGAACGTCAAGGATCTGGTGGAAATCCCTGACAACATCAAGGGTAAGCTGGAAATTCATCCGGTCAAATGGATAGATCAAGTCCTTGATATTGCACTGGAAAGAAAGCCAGAGGCGCTGCCGGAGAAGATGGAGGAGGTTACGCCGCTTCCGGCTGTTGCAGAGGAAGCGTCGGTCTCCGCTGCAATCAAACATTAAATTATTTGACATGAAACTTCGTAGAACCGCTTGACACAAGGTTTTGCGGCTTGATATAAAGCGGTTGCTGGACTGTTTGTAACATCAACCAAACTGAAAGGGGACTACACGTGAACAAATCTGAGCTGATTGACGCGATCGCTAAAGATGCTGACATGTCCAAGGCTGCTGCTGGCCGCGCTCTGGATGCTGCTGTTGCTGCTGTAAAGGGTGCCATGAAAAAAGGCGATATGGTGACCCTGGTTGGTTTCGGTACCTTCTACGTAGGTAAGCGTGCTGCGCGTAACGGACGCAATCCGCGCACCGGCGCCACCATCAAGATCAAGGCTGCCAAGACTCCTAAATTTAGGGCTGGTAAAGCGCTCAAGGATGCTGTAAACTAGCGGCTCTTTGATTTTGAGAGGTTTCAAAACCTCAAGTTGAAAATCATAGGGTGCTTAGCTCAGTTGGTAGAGCGTCGCCCTTACAAGGCGAATGTCGGCGGTTCGACCCCGTCAGCACCCACCAGTTGTATTTAAGGTTTATGGAGTGGTAGTTCAGTTGGTTAGAATACCGGCCTGTCACGCCGGGGGTCGCGGGTTCGAGTCCCGTCCACTCCGCCAAACAAGGGTGAACTTCGGTTCACCCTTTTTTCTTTCTTGCAGCCAAATCAAACCGGCTTCGTCCAATCGGGAAGCCGTTTACGGGTTAAAACTATGCTAGAAGTCATTCGCGAACATGCTCAAGGCAAAATTGCCAAAGCCATTCTGGTCCTGATTACCATTCCCTTCGCTTTATGGGGTGTTGATTCCTATATGACGGGCGGCGGTGGCGGCCAGGTGGTCGCCAAGGTGGGCGGGCAGGAAATTTCGCAAAATGAATTTTCCCAGGCGCTGAGGGACCAGCAAGAGCAGATGCGCACTGCGCTGGGCAAGAGCTTTGACCCTGCGATGATGGATAATCCGGAGATACGCAAATCGGTCCTGGATGGATTGGTCAATCAGCGTGTCATGCTGGCTGATGCAACACAGGATGGTCTGGCTGTTACCGATGCCCAGCTTGCCAGATTTATCGCCGGGATTGAGGCTTTCCAGGAAAACGGAACCTTTTCCAATGCGCGTTACGAGTCGGTGTTGCGTCAGCAAAACATGACTGTCGGCATGTTCGAACATCGCCTGCGTCAGGATCTACTGTTGCAGACGGCTCAGGCAGGCGTGATTCGCAATGCGTTTATTCCAAAAACGGTTGCGGAGAATCTGGTGCGTATCAACGAGCAACAACGTGAAACGAGTCAGGCGCTAATCCAGATCGAGCAGTTCATGCCTCAAGCCAGAATCGAAGCGACTGCAATCAAGGATTATTATGAAAAAAATCGGGATGAATTCAAGCTCCCTGAACAGGCTCGCCTCGAATATGTTGTGCTGTCGGCAGAAAATCTGGTAGCGCAGCTTACTGTGAGTGAAGAAGAAATTGCAGCCTATTACAAGGAGCATGCAAGCCAATTTGGGCAGATGGAAGAGCGTCAGGCCAGCCATATACTGATTGGTATGGCTGCAACAGCCAGCGCCGCTGAAAAAACCGCTGCGCTGGAAAAGGCGCGCAAGGTTTTGCAGGAAGCCAAACAGAATCCGGATAATTTTGCGCAGCTGGCCAAACAGTATTCGCAGGATACCGGCTCTGCGGCCCAAGGCGGTGACCTGGGTTATTTTGGCCGTGGTGCGATGGTCAAGCCTTTCGACGACGCAACTTTCAATATGAAGGCGGGTGAAATCAGCGATCTGGTGCAATCGGATTTCGGCTATCACATTATCAAGCTGGCTGCGATCAAGCCCGCCCAATTGCGCTCGCTGCAAGATGTGCATGATGAAATCACCCAGGAATTAAAAAAACAGAAAGCCGGCAAGAAATTTGCCGAGAATGCCGAGAATTTCAGCAACCTGGTCTATGAGCAAGGGGATAGCCTCACACCGGTAGCTCAGCAACTCGGACTCAAGATCGGGCAGAGCGACTGGGTTACCCGGATGGCGAGCGAAACCCCGCTGCTCAACAATCCCAAGCTGTTGCAGGCTGTGTTTGCTGAGGAAGTGCTGAAGAACAAACGCAACACCGAAGCGATCGAGGTTGTGCCCAATACGCTGGTGGCAGCCCGCCTGCTGGAATATAAAGCCGCCAGCGTGAAACCACTGGAAGAAGTTGCTGCTGCGCTGGGCCAGCGCTTGCAGCGCCAGCAGGCTTCTGCATTGGCTGTGAAATGGGGCAAGGATGCTTTGGCCAAGTTGCAGCAGGGTAATACGCCAGATGGTTTGAACTGGAGCCCTGCGCAGCTTGTTAGCCGTTCCAGACCGGCTGATCTGGGGCCGGAGGTACTGAAGGAATCTTTCCGGGCAAAAGCTGACAAGCTGCCTGCTTACGCCGGTGTCGAAAACAAGCAGGGGGGCTACACCCTGATCAAGGTATCAAAGCTGATTGAGGCTGGCACACTGGAAGAAGGCCGCAGGCAGGCTTATGCGCAACGTTTTTCCAGCATGCTGGAGCGTGAATATGCTGCGGCTTACCTTGCTGGTCTTAAGCAAAAAACCAAAGTCGAGATCAGGAAGGACGCTCTGGAGAAGACTGAACGTTGATCTTCCGGGGTAACTCGAACAGGTTGAGAACCCCGGCCAGACCAACGAAGTTCAACGCGCAAGTGGCCTGCTCGCGGACTAGCGCTTTGGCATGGTAGGCAATACCCATGCCCGCCATGCCCAGCATAGGGAGATCATTGGCGCCGTCACCAATGGCGATGACTTGCTCGCGCCGCAGGCCCAGGGCAATTCTATACTCATCGAGAGCGCTCGCTTTCCCCGCCGCATCGATCAGTTTGCCGCTGATTTCCCCTGTAAAATGCCCGTCATAAATCCCGATCCGGTTGCAAACTACATTATCAAGCCCTAGCCTGGATTTAAGCCGCTCGGCAAAATATTCAAAACCGCTGGTGATAAGCACCGTTTTCAAGCCAAGCCGTTGCAATTCCTTTATCAAACATTCCGCTCCAGGATTAAGCCGAAGTTTCTGCTGGTAAACAGTTTCCAGCGCTGTCACAGGCAGGTTTTTTAGCAATGCAACGCGCTGGCGGAAGCTGGTTTCGAAGTCGATTTCGCCGCGCATGGCGCGTTCGGTGAGCGGGATGATCTGTTCACTGACGCCAGCAATAACTGCGAGTTCGTCGATAGTCTCAATATCGATGAGAGTGGAGTCCATGTCAAAAGCCACCAGCCCGAAGTGCGCAAGTTGACGGGCGTCAGGGACCAATGCGCAATCGAGTTGATGTTCGAGACAGAATTCATGCAGGGCAAGGCTTAGGCTTCCGCCATGAAAACGGAAGACTGGCTGATTCTCAATGCGGCTATGGCTGGTGCAGCAGGTGAGACGGGTCAGTTGATCGAGGAATGGAGTGGGGCCGGACACACCCTGAATGACGATGCTTTCACTCATGGCGTGTCCGTTGATCCCTAATTCAGGGCATGTGAAACCAGGCCATCCGCCAGCTTGGGCTCGAACCAGGTGGACTTGGGCGGCATGACTTCGTTGGCGTCGGCCACCGCCATCAGGTCTTCCATGCGCGTGGCAAACAGGGCGAACGCTACCGCCATTTCACCGCTATCGACGCGCTTTTCCAGTTCCGCCAGGCCGCGGATGCCGCCGACAAAGTCGATGCGCTTGTCGCGGCGCGGGTCGGCAATGCCCAGCACCGGCGCGATCAGGTTGTTCTGCAGCAGGCTGACATCGAGCCGCGCCACCGGGTCCTGCGCGGGGATCAGCTCCGGCTTGATGGCGAGGCGGTACCACTGGCCATCCAGATACATGCCGAACTCATTGGGTTGCGCCGGTTTCATCTGCCTGGCAGAGGTTGCAACGGAAAAGCGCTCGCCGATGCGCTGGAGAAAAGCCGCTTTGTCCAGGCCGTTCAGATCCTTGATCACACGGTTGTAGTCCATGATTTTCATCTGGTGGTGCGGGAAGATCACCGACAGGAAGTAGTTGTAGCTTTCCTCTCCGTTGTGGCCGGGATTGGCGGCCTTGCGTGCAGCGCATATGCGTGAGGCCGAGGCGGAGCGGTGATGGCCATCGGCGATGTAGATGGCGTGCATGGCGTCGAAAGCCTGGGTCAGTTTCGCGTTGATGCCGGCATCGTGCATCACCCAGATGGTGTGGCGGATGCCGTCGTCAGCGGTGACGTCGGCATCGGGCTGCCCCGCACTGGCCTGGGCGAGAATGGCGTCCACTTCGGGCGCAGCGGGGTAGGCCAGCAGCACCGGCCCGGTCTGGGCGTTGAGGGCGTCGATCTGGCGTACCCGGTCGTCTTCCTTGTCGGGGCGCGTGAACTCGTGCTTGCGGATGCGGTTGGTGTCGTAGTCCGCCACCGCTGCCGCCGCCACCAGCCCGGTCTGGCTGTGTTCCCCCATGACCAGGCGGTAGGCGTAGTAGCAGGCGCTTTCATCGCGCTTCAGCACCCCTTCATCGATCATGCGCTGAAGGTTTTCCGCTGCCTTGGCATAGACTTCCGCGGCATAGGGATCGGTTTCAGGCGGCAGGTCGATTTCCGGTTTCGAGATATGCAGGAAGCTCCAGGGGCGGCCATCTGCGCGCACCCGTGCTTCCGCGGTGGAAAGCACGTCATAGGGCGGGGCGGCAACGTCGCTGGCACGTCCGGGTGCGGGGCGCAGGCCGGCAAAGGGGCGGATCAGATGAGTCATGTCGGGGTCCTTATTGCAGTTTCTTGAATAAAAATTTGATCACGGTGATGCGCTGTTCAACTTCGGGCAGCGGAACGCCGATGCGGATCTTGTCCGGGCCGGCCAGCTTGCAGCCGGGCTGTTTCTGGATGAATTCGATGATTTTAGCAGGGTCGATCGGCGGGCTGGGGACGAATTGCACCACCACGGCATCGCTGCTGGCGTCAATTTTCCTGATCCCCAGCGGCCTGGCCAGGACGCGCAGGCGATGTGATTCAAGCAAGGCGCTGGCAGCTGGCGGCAGCAGGCCGAAACGGTCGATCAGTTCTTCGTGCAGCACATCCAGTTCTTCCATGCTGTCGCAATTGGCCAGCCGCTTGTAGAGCGTCAGGCGCTGGTTGATGTCGCCGCAGTAGTCCCTGGGCAGCAGCGCCGGAGTGTGCAGGTTGATTTCCGTGGTGACCCCCAAGGGCTCGGCCACATCCGGCTCCTTGCCGTCCTTGAGCGCCTTCACGGCCTGGCTGAGCATGTCGGCATAGAGGCTGAAACCGATCTCCTGCATTTCGCCGCTCTGCGATTCGCCCAGGATCTCGCCCGCGCCGCGGATTTCCAGATCGTGCATCGACAGGTAGAAGCCGGCGCCCAGGTCTTCCATCATCTGGATCGCTTCCAGACGTTTCCTGGCTTGCGGGGTGAGCGCCGCCACCTCGCCCGGCGTGAGCAGGTAGGCGTAGGCCTGGTGGTGCGAACGTCCGACCCGGCCGCGCAACTGGTGCAGCTGCGCCAGGCCGAACTTGTCGGCGCGGTTCATCAGGATGGTGTTGGCGGTGGGGATGTCGATACCGGTTTCAATGATGGTCGTACAAAGCAGGACGTTGAAGCGCTGCTGGTAGAAATCGCGCATCACGTGTTCCAGGTCGCGCTCGTGCAACTGGCCGTGGGCCACGGCAATGCGTGCCTCGGGCAGCAGTTTCGTCAGCTTTTCCTGCACGTTGAGGATGGTTTCCACCTCGTTGTGCAGGAAATACACCTGGCCGCCGCGCTTGAGCTCGCGCAGCACCGCTTCGCGGATGATGCCTTCGGAATAGGGGGCGACGAAGGTCTTGATGGAGAGGCGCTTTTGCGGCGCGGTGGCGATGACGGAAAAGTCGCGCAGGCCTTCCAGCGACATCGACAGCGAGCGCGGAATCGGCGTGGCGGTCAGGGTCAGCACGTCCACTTCGGCGCGCATGGCTTTGAGCTGCTCCTTCTGGCGCACGCCGAAACGGTGTTCCTCGTCCACGATGACCAGGCCCAGGTTTTTGAATTTGACGTCCTTCTGGATCAGCTTGTGGGTGCCGATCACAATGTCGATCTCGCCCGAGGCCAGCCCTTTGAGCGCCAGGGTCTGTTCCTTGGCGGTGCGGAAGCGCGACAGCTCGGCCACTTTCACCGGCCAGTCGGAAAAGCGGTCGGAAAAATTGTTGAAATGCTGTTCCGCCAGCAGCGTGGTGGGGACCAGGATCGCCACCTGCTTGCCGTCGGCAACCGCCACAAAGGCAGCGCGCAGGGCCACCTCGGTCTTGCCGAAGCCGACATCGCCGCACACCAGCCGGTCCATCGGCTGGCCGGAGGTCATGTCCCCGATCACGGCCTGGATCGCGGCTGCCTGGTCTGGCGTTTCCTCGAAGTCAAAAGTGGAGGAGAAAGCCTCGTAATCGTGATGGTTGAGCTTGAATGCGTAGCCGGTGCGCGCGGCCCGCTGCGCGTAGAGGTTGAGCAGTTCCGCGGCGGTGTCGCGCGCCTGCTGCAGCGCCTTCTTTTTCGCCTTTTCCCACTGTCCGCTGCCGAGCCGGTGCAGGGGCGCGGAATCCGGGCTGGCGCCGCTGTAGCGGCTGATGACATGCAGGTCGGAAACCGGCACGTAGAGCTTGTCGCCACCGGCGTATTCGAGGTGCAGAAACTCGGTTTCGCCTTCGCCCAGATCCATGTTCACCAGGCCCAGATAGCGGCCGATGCCATGCTGCTCATGCACCACCGGGTCGCCGGCCCGGAGCTCGGACAGGTCGCGCAGCATGTTCTCGACATTGCTCCGGCGCGTGGTATCGCGGCGCCGCGACTGGCGGACCTGGCTGGCGTAAAGCTCGGTTTCGGTGATGATAGCCAGTGAGGGGTGAGGCGTGAGGGGTGAGGCGTTAGCAGTGAGTACGAAGCCGGTGCTCACCAGCCCCGCTGCAAGCATGAGCCGTTCAGGGCTGGTTTCGAATTGGGCGAAATTTTCGCAGATGGCTGGTTTCAGGCCGTATTCGGCCAGGTATTGCGCCATGGTTTCGCGCCGTCCCATGCTTTCTGCCAGGATCAGGGCGCGGCCAGCGAAGTGCTCGATGAAGCCTTTCAGATTTTCCAGCGGGTCTTCGGCGCGGCGCTCGACCTGTACCGGGGGCACGGGCCGGGTGATGGGTTGCTCGCCGGGTTCGGCGGAAATTTCGATGCGGCCAAACAGTTTGATTTCACCGAAAAACACATCCACCGGCAGGAACAGTTCTTCCGGCGAGAGCAGGGGGCGGTTGCGGTCGCCGCGCAGCAGCATGTAGCGCGAGCGGGTATCCTGCCAGAACTGCTGCGCGGCGCCTTCCAGATCGTGGTGCAGGCACAGCAGCGCATGCTCCGGCAGGTAATCGAACAGCGTGGCCGTGTGCTCGAAGAACAGCGGTAGATAGTATTCGATGCCCAGCGGCGCCAGGCCGTTGCTGACATCCTTGTAAAGCTGGCTCTTGGAGGGATCGCCTTCGAATTTTTCACGGAAACTCTGGCGGAAGTGGCTGATGCCGGCCTCATCGAGCGGGAATTCGCGCGCCGGCAGCAGGCGCACGTCCTTCACCGGGTAGATGCTGCGCTGTGTATCCACGTCGAAGGTGCGGATGGACTCGATTTCCTGATCGAACAGATCGAGCCGGTAAGGCACCGCGCTGCCCATGGGGAACAGGTCCACCAGCCCGCCGCGGACCGAATATTCGCCCGGCGTCAGCACCTGGGTGACGTGAGTGTAGCCAGCCTGGGTGAGCTGTTCGCGCAGCGCATCGAGATCCAGCTTGGTGCCCTGCTTGAGGAAAAAGGCATGGGCAGCCAGAAACTCGCGTGGCGGCAGGCGGCACAGCGCCGTGGTCGCCGGAACGATGATGACGTCGCAGGCATTGTGGGAAATCTGGTACAGCGTCGCGAGGCGCTCGGAGACCAGATCCTGGTGTGGAGAGAAATGATCGTAGGGCAGCGTTTCCCAGTCGGGCAACAGGTGGACGGCCAGCTGGGGCGCGAAAAAGGCGATTTCGTCACGCAGGCGCTGGGCGTGCCAGGCGGTTTCCGTCAGGATCACCAGCGGCCGCGCTTCCTGCGCCAGCCGGGCCAGCGCCAGCGCATCGCTGGAGCCATGCAGGCCTGTATGGCGCGTGCGTTGGCCGGGTAAGGGGAGGGGCGACGGAAGTAACATCATGAGCGGGGTTAAAAGGCTTTGATTATACCAGCAAGCCAATCAGGCTCTGCTGGCATTGCCGCATTTCCAGCGCAGCAGAACGCGCATTTTTCTTCGTGATTCCGCATCCGCCGAGTCCGGAAAAATGACGATGTGACGAGTCAGGCGGCTGTTCTCTGGCGAGAGATTGAGCACGCTGAGCCATGGCGTGACCATGCTGGAGCCCAGCAGCCTGGCTTCCCGCCATACGCCAGCGCGGGTCTGGTAAGTGCAATTGCACTCAGGATCAAGGCGCAGCTGAAGAATTGAATGGTTTGCCGCGAGCAGGCCGTCGCGCCGCAGGTGAAAGAGGAAACTGGCCATGATCAGCAGGCTGGTGGCGATCTGTATTGCCGGCATTGGCGGCAGGAGCCAGACCACAAGCAGGGATAGCAGGTGTGCCATGGCGAGCAGGAAAACCAGCGTGCGCGAGGGGTGAAGTTTCAGGTCGAGCATGGCAACGGGCTTGTAAAAAAGGCCAAAGACCCTTATTTTACCCCTTAATTAAATCACGACTAATTTGATCGGAAATAAAAATGAATTCCAACTGGCAAGATTTTTTGCTCGCGGCGGGCGCCCGGATCGAAAACCAGCAGCTGGTTCACTTCGATTCGCCGCAACAGGAAATCCTGGCGGCGCAGAACGGCAGCATTCTCACCGATCTTTCGCATTTTAGCGTCGTCCAGTTTGCCGGTGAAGACAGTGAAGCCTTCCTGCAGGGCCAGGTGAGCTGCGACGTGCGGCAGGCGACGCTGGCGCAGGCCCGGCTCGGCAGCTACTGCACACCCAAGGGGCGAATGCTGGCGACTTTCCTGCTGTGGCGCAGTGCGGAAGGGTTTTTCATGCAACTCCCGGCGCCACTGCGCGAGGCCATCCAGAAACGTCTCACCATGTATGTCATGCGCTCCAAGGTGAAAGTGAGCGACGCCAGCGAACAGACGATCCGCCTCGGCATCGCCGGGCAGGCGGCTTTTGCCGCGCTGGCCGAATTGGGTGGAACTGCGCCGGAAGATGATTATGCCGTTGCCAGGTGCGGCGCGGTAACGGCCATCCGCCTGCCGGGGCAGCGCTTTGAGCTGCTGGTTGCGCCTGATAATGCGGCAGCAGTGTGGCAAATCCTGAGCAGGCATTGCACCCCCGTTGGCAGCGGCTGCTGGGAATGGCTGGAAATCCAGGCCGGCATTCCCATGGTGACGGCCGCAACCCAGGAGCAATTCGTGCCGCAGATGGCGAATATGGAGCTGATCGGCGGCGTCAGCTTCACCAAGGGCTGTTATCCCGGGCAGGAAATCGTGGCGCGCTCGCAGTACCTGGGCAAGGTCAAGCGCCGCATGTACCGCGCCCGCCTGCAATCCGATGCCGCGCCCCAGCCGGGTGATGTGCTGTTTGGCCAGGGACCGTCGGAACAGTCCGGCGGCATGGTGGTAAATGCACAGCCCGCGCCCGATGGCGGATTTGACCTTTTGGCCGTGATTTTGAACTCCAGCATCGAGTCCGGCGCCGTGCACTGGAAAACCCCGGATGGACCGGTTCTGAAACTGTTGAGCTTGCCCTATGCGGTTGAATAAGGGTGGTTGTTTGGTTGTGGCGTTGAAATGCCTGAATTAACAGGTGCTATGGGCCAACATGGAAGCCCGGCAGATTTTTCATGCGCCCGTTCGGCTGATGGCATTCCTTGCAGTCGAGTGCATTTTCCTTGGGCGCGACCATGTGGTTGAGTGGCCAGGTCATTTCTGTCCGGATAAAATCAACCTTGCCTGAGAACGGTGCACCGGCGTAATTCATCCCTGTGGCGATGGCTTTTTCCCAATTGAAGTTTTTCCAGTAGGACGTCTCGTCGGTGCCCGTGGTGTGCGGAATTACCAGCGATTTGGCAACCGGATCATAAGGCTGAACGCCACGGACAATCTTGACCGGCCAGATCCTTGATTTTCCATCTTTTGGGCTGCCTTCGAAGTGGTTGATCTTTGTCACGCCTGCTGTCTTGTCGATTTTGTCAGTAAGGAGGGTGTATCTTACCTTCCCGTTGAACCAGATGTAGTCCGGGATGACGTTCTCACCCAGGGTGAAATCGCCTTTTTTTGAACTGTAAATTGCACGCCCCCTGGAATCGGTCTTCACCATTGGCATCCCGTCCGGGCCCATTTTTCCGGCGGTGGACCAGTCCCAGAACATGGTGGTTGGAATACCGCCACGCGCCATGGCTGGAATATGACAGGTCTGGCACGCTACCTTGTCGCTATGTTTGTTAAGCACCCCAACTTCTGCCGCGTGCGGCTGATCTCCGTGGCAGGATTGGCATGTCCCGGGGTTGGATTTGTCCAGCTTGCCGCGCATGTGGCGGCCACCCTTGTCCATGGCAGTCGGAGCATAACGGCTTCCTGGCACCTGGTGGCCCGTGGTCATGTGGCAGGTGGCGCATGTGAAGTCCGCCCCTGTGGCGTCCATGTGCACGTCGAGTGCCCTGTCAGGCGCCGCCAGCGAACTATCCATGTCTCCGTGTTTGACGCCGTCGCCGCCTCCACCATGGAAATGGCATGCGCCGCAGGTATCGCGACTGGTTTTGCCTACTTGTTGCGCCACCCTTTGTAAATCAACTGCCCTGATAATCTTGCCTGAGCCCGGCGGAAATTCCATGTCCTGGTAGGCTGGGTGGCCCGCCATGCCGGAAGCCTTGATGTAGCTGCCAGTGGTGTCGTGGCACACCAGGCAATCCACGTTGGCTTCGGAGCTGAAATCGAAATTCTTGTCTTTCCGGCCATAGCCCACATGGCAGGTATTGCAAAAGGCGTAATTGGACGGGATGGCGACACAGTAATTGTTGAGCACGTTCTTTTTGCCCAGACGCTGCATGTTGTCAGGGTTTACATATTCCCAGGTCCAGTGCTTGGTCCGATGGATCTGCCTTGCCGCCTCGGTATGGCAGCTCAGGCAGGCCCTGGTGACCTCCGGCCCTGACTTGAAGTCTTTGTGCAAAATCTCGAATTTGGTGTGATTGGCAGTGGTGTTGAGCTTCAGTGGTGGTTCAGGCGGTGTGGCGGGTGTTTGGCTGTTGTCTGCGATGACGTTTGCCGAAGCAATCCAGGCAGAGATCAGCAGAACGGTGTTCCAGAGAGTATGACGGGTTTTCATGATAGCTCTCCATTTCATATGGCGGTTCCGGAATCAAGCAGGAATCCTTTTATCACTATATTCCTGACGTGCCCGAAGAGCTCATAAAATTCCTTTTTGTGCCAGTTTCTTTATCCCTGCGTGCTTTTTTTGCTTCAAGTGTCTGTCATCATCTGCTGGTAATATAGTGGCATTATCTTGAAACGTTTATCGGGTGGGAGGGCCGTACATGGAGCCTTGCGAGTATCCTCATATCGAAGACCAGCTGGCTCCCGTGCTTGGCCGTCATGGCGGTGATCCCACGCGTTTGCTGCAAATCCTGCGCGACGTGCAGGACTGCTTTCATTTCATTCCGCCAGAGGCCATTGATTGCATTGCCAGTCACCTGAATCTGTCGCGCGCCGAGGTGGAAGGTGTCGCCGGTTTTTATTCCTTTCTTTCGCTCATCCCTCAGGGTGAATATCGTCTCCTCTTTTCGGACAACATCACTGACAACATGCTTGGCAAGCCGGAGCTGATGCAGTATTTCTGCAACAAGCTGTGGGTCGAGCCCGGCAAGGTGTCGGAAGACAATCTGGTGAGCGTGGACAGCACTTCCTGCACCGGCATGTGCGACCAGGGTCCCGCGGCGCTGGTGAATGGCTGGCCTTTGACCAATCTGGATAACAACCGGCTGGACCTGATTGCCGAGCTGATCCGCATCCGCAAGCCGGTGGCGGAGTGGCCGGAAATGCTGTTCGAGGTCAGGGACAATATCCGGCGCCCCGGCATGCTGCTAGGTGACCTCTTTGTGCCCGGGGCAGGCCTGCGCGCCATGCTGGCACGCGGTGCCGAGGCGACTCTCAGGGAAGTGGATGCCGCCAATCTGCGCGGTCGAGGAGGAGCGGGTTTCAAGACCGCTTCGAAGTGGTCATTCTGTCACGCGGCGATTGCCGAGGAAGAGGGCAGCATGATCTGCGACGTGGGTGGAAACCCCGAGCGTTTCATTGTCTGCAATGCCGACGAGGGCGAGCCGGGTACTTTCAAGGATCGCGTGTTGCTCAGCAGCCATGCCGATATGGTATTCGAGGGAATGACCGTGGGGGCGCGGGTGATCGGAGCGCGCAAGGGTTTTCTCTACCTGCGTGGCGAATACCGCTATCTGCTGAAACCACTGGAAGCGGTGCTGGCCAGGCGCCGGGCCGATGGGCTGCTGGGTGAAAATATCCTCGATGAAACAGGGTTCGCATTTGATATCGAGATCCATCTCGGTGCCGGCGCTTATATCTGCGGCGAGGAATCCGCCCTGATCGAATCGCTCGAGGGCAAACGCGGGCGCCCCCGTAACCGCCCGCCGTTTCCGGTGACCAAAGGCTATCTGGGCCGGCCAACCGTGGTGGACAATGTGGAGACTTTTGCCTGTGCTGCCCGTATAGCGGAAAAGGGCGGCGCCTGGTTTGCCGCCATGGGAACAGCGCAATCGACCGGTACCAAGATTCTTAGTATTTCCGGCGACTGCGCGCGGCCCGGCATCTACGAATATCCCTTTGGCGTGACGGTGGAGGAAGTCCTGCGCGATTGCGGCGCGGAGGACGCCCACGCCGTTCAGGTCAGCGGGCCTTCCGGGACACTGGTTTCATGGCAGGAATTTGGCCGCCGCATCGCCTTTGAGGATTTGCCCACGGCTGGGGCATTCATGGTATTTCATCGCAAGCGCGAAATGTTTGCCGCCGCCCATAATTTTACCCATTTTTTTGCCCATGAAAGCTGTGGTTTCTGTACGCCCTGCCGGGTCGGCACGCAACTGCAGAAGCGGATCATGGACAAGATCGCGGGTGGACATGGCACCCCGGCAGACCTCGAAGAATTGAAACATGTCGGCCATATCCTCGGTACCATGAGCCATTGCGGGCTGGGCCACACTGCGGCCAACCCGGTGCTCGATACGCTGAAAAAATTCCCCGGCACCTTCGAGCGCAAGCTGAAGGCGCTTTCTTTCGAACCGGCATTCGATCTGGATGGGGCGCTGCAAACGGCGCGCAATATTACCGGACGGGACGATGAATGGGCGCACCTGATATGAGCAAAACCATTTCCATCGACGGCGTGAATATTCCCTTTGCAGATGGGCAGACCATTATGGACGCCGCGTTGGTGGCGAAGGTTTACATTCCCCATCTGTGCCATAACCCGGAATTCAAGCCGCATGGCAGCTGCAAGCTGTGCACGGTCAATGTCAACGGCCGTCCGGTTTCTTCCTGCACCCTGCCTGCCAGCGAAGGCATGGAGGTCGAGAACATGACCGAGGCGCTCAACAATGAGCGGCGTGCCATTGTGCAGATGCTGTTCGTCGAAGGCAATCACCTGTGCCCGACCTGCGAAAAAAGCGGCAATTGCCAGTTGCAGGCGGTAGCCTATTGCCTCGGCATGATGTCGCCCCGTTACAACCATTTTTACCCGCCGCGTGAAGTGGACGCTTCACATCCGGACGTGTTTCTCGACCGCAATCGTTGCATCCTGTGCGAGCTGTGCTTGCGTGCCAGCCGCGATGTGGATGGAAAAAACGTGTTCGCCCTTTCCGGGCGTGGCATCGGGTCGCGGCTGGTGGTGAATTCCGCCAGCGGTCGCCTCGGTGACAGCACTTTTGCCGTTACCGACAGAGCGGCGCAGGTATGTCCGACCGGCGCCATCCTGATCAAGCGTCAGGGTTTCAGCGTGCCGATTGGCCGCCGTATTTACGACCATAAGCCCATCTGCCAGGTAGAGAGCGAAGGGAAAGAGGGGGAGCATGAGTGAGATGAAAAAAGTGCGCATTGCCACCTGTTCCCTGGCGGGCTGTTTTGGCTGCCACATGTCCCTGCTGGATATCGATGAGCGCCTGTTCGATCTGCTCGAAGTGGTGGAATTCGACCGCACGCCGCTGACCGACATCAAGCATTGCAGCCCTTGTGACGTGGGCATTGTGGAAGGCGGCGTGTGCAACGCGGAGAACGTGCATGTCCTGAAGGAATTCCGCAAGAACTGCAAGGTTCTGGTGGCGATGGGCGCCTGTGCCATTACCGGCGGCTTGCCGGCGCTGCGCAACAATATCGACCTGTGGGATTGCTTCCAGGAGGTGTACCAGTACGAAGGCGGGCTTGAAGGCGGGCAGATTCCCAATGATCCGGAATTGCCGCTGCCCTTTGACAAGGTGCACCCGATCTACGAAGTGGTGAAGGTGGATTATTTCCTGCCCGGCTGTCCACCGCCGGCGGATGCAATCTGGAAATTCCTTACCGACCTGCTGGCGGGCCGGGAGCCGAAACTGGATTATGAGCAGCTGCATTATGACTAATTTTTTTACCGCAAGGGACGCAAAGGATCGCAAGGTAAACCGTTTTTTTTCCTTCGCGTACCTTTGCGTCCTTCGCGGTTAATGGATCTACCATGACTTTTGAACTGGAAACCGCCGCCCATCCGGAAAACCTCAAGCGCGTGGTGATCGAGCCGGTGACCCGCGTCGAGGGGCACGGCAAGGTCACGCTGCTGCTGGACGAAGACAACCGCATCCACCAGGCGCGCTTTCACATCGTCGAATTCCGTGGCTTCGAGAAATTCATTCAGGGGCGGCCCTATACCGAGGTGCCGGTGCTGGTACAGCGCCTGTGCGGCATCTGTCCGGTGAGCCACCACCTTGCCGCCTCCAAGGCGATGGACATGATCATTGGCGCCACCTTGACGCCCAGTGCCGATAAGTTGCGCCGCCTGATGCATTTTGGCCAGATCCTGCAATCCCATGCCCTGCATTTCTTTTATCTGGCCTCACCCGACCTGCTGTTCGGCTTTGATTCCGGCCTCGCCACGCGCAACATTGTCGGCGTGGCTGCGGCCTACCCCGAGATTGCCAGGCAGGGCGTTGCCTTGCGCAAATATGGGCAGGAAGTCATCCGCCTGACCGCCGGCAAGCGCATCCATGGCACCGGTGCCATTCCCGGCGGCGTGAACAAGAATCTCAGCGTGGCCGAGCGTGATTTCCTGCTGAAGGACATCGATCAGATCATTGCCTGGAGCCAGGGAGCCGTCGATTTGATCAGGAAGGTCTATTGCGAGCGGCCGGAATTCCACAACGGCTTCGGTTATTACCGTTCCAGCTTCATGAGCCTGGCGCGCGAAGATGGCGCGCTGGATTTTTACCACGGCGGTCTGCGCGCGCGGGATGAGCACGGCCAGGACATTTTTGACCATTTGGATTACAGCCATTACTGGGATTATGTGCATGAGGAAGTGAAGCCCTGGTCCTACATGAAATTCCCCTTCATTCGCTCGCGCGGCAGGGAGGAGGGCTGGTACCGGGTCGGACCGCTGGCGCGGGTGAATAACTGCGACTTCATCCCTACCCCGCTGGCCGAGGCCGAGCGCAGGATTTTCAAGGCATTTGACGGCGGCAGCGCCACCCAGGCCACGCTCGCCTACCACTGGACGCGCATGATCGAGATGCTGCATTGCGCCGAGGGCATCCAGGAACTGCTGCACGACGACGATCTGCTCGGCGACGATCTGCTCAGCCAGGGTGAACGCTCCCTGCGCGGGGTGGGTGTGATCGAAGCGCCGCGCGGCACGCTGATTCATCACTACCGCATCAACGAGGACGAGCAGATCGTGCGCGCCAACCTGATCGTCTCCACCACCCACAACAATCAGGCCATGAACGAAGCGGTGCGCCAGGTGGCGCTGCAATACCTGGATGGCAAGGAGCTCACCGAAGGCTTGCTCAACCATATCGAAGTGGCCATTCGCGCCTTTGATCCCTGCCTCTCCTGCGCCACCCACGCCCTGGGGAAAATGCCGCTGGAAGTGGAACTGATCGACGCGGAAGGCAAACAGATCGACCGGCTGGCGCGCAACAGCCCGGGCACGTGCGGCGCGTGACGGCGCCGCTGCTGGTCTTCGCCTATGGCAACCCGAGCCGGGGCGACGATGCTCTCGGGCCGCTGCTGCTGGAACGGCTGGAAGCGCTGCACCTCCCCCAGGTCGAACTGCTCACCGATTTTCAGCTCCAGGTGGAGCATGCCATCGATTTGCAAGGCCGCGAACGGGTGCTGTTCATCGATGCCAGCGTTTCCTGTCCGCCGCCATTTGCTTTTTCCCGCCTGGCCCCGGCCAAAGATCGCAGTTTTACTTCCCACGCCATGAGCCCCAATGCGGTGCTCCAGGCTTATCAGGAACTTTATGGCGAAGCGCCTCCAGCCTGGCTGCTGGCCGTGCGCGGGGAGACCTTCGAACTCGGTGAACCTCTGAGTCCGGCGGCAGCCGCCAATCTTGAGGCGGCGTTTGGATCGCTGCAAAATTTTGTTTCAGGCTGGAAATAACCGTTGCCCCTGATGTGCCATATCAATATGATATAATTTATATCGTGCACATTATCTCTTTCAAAATGCTTCGTGAGTTCTGGCAGAAACATCCCGCTGCGGAATCAGTGTTGCGCCAGTGGCATTCGATAGTCGAGCAAACCGACTTCAGGGATTTTGGCCATATCCGGGAGTTTTACAACTCCGCAGACTATGTGCCGCCCTATGTGGTGTTCGACGTGGCCGGGAACAATTATCGCGTCGTTGCCGTTGTGCAGTACAGGGCGAAACGTGTTTACATACGGGAAGTTATGACGCATCGTGAGTATGATGATTGGTGTAAGCGTTACCGAAAAGGAAAGGTCTGAATCATGCAAGCAGCACAAACCCAATTCGATATTCGAGCCATCCAGTCCTCTTGGGCGGCATTCGAGTCTATGGCGCATCTCCGTCCGGTTCACGACGAGGCCAGCTATGACCAGATGGTGGCTCTGATGAACTCGCTGCTGGACGTGGTGGGTGACGATGAGGACCATGCACTCTCTGGCCTTCTGGAGCTAATTGGCGACGTGGTTTCCAAGTATGAGCGCGAACACTACGCCATCGAAGCTGCGGCTCCCAAAGATTCTCTGCGCTTCCTGATCGAAGCACGCGGGTTGAATCAAGAGGACTTGAGCTCCATCGTGCCGCAAGGCAACCTGTCGGCAATCCTGGCCGGAAAGCGCAAAATCAGCGCGACATTAGCTGGAAAACTTGGCAAGTTCTTTGGGGTTAGTCCCGCGCTCTTTGTGCCGAGTTAGCCAACCAGATTTTGCACAAAACAAAAATTCCTCTGTGGCGATGTTTTTGGCCATTTCCAGCCATGTATTGCATATGGCCAATATTTTGAAGCGAGCGTCATGAGAATCGGCACACCCTTAAGCCCCCTGGCCACTCGGGTCATGCTGCTTGGCAGCGGCGAGCTGGGCAAGGAAGTCATCATCGCCCTGCAGCGCCTGGGGGTGGAAGTCATTGCGGTTGACCGCTACCCCAATGCACCCGGCCACCAGGTAGCCCATCGCGCTCACGTCATCAACATGGCCGACGGGCCGGCGTTGCGCGCGCTGGTCGAGCTGGAGAAACCGGATCTCGTGGTGCCCGAAATCGAGGCTATCGCTACCGATATGCTGGCGCTGATCGAACAGGATGGGCTGGCAGAAGTCATTCCAACCGCCCGTGCCGCACAGTTGACCATGAACCGCGAAGGCATCCGTCGCCTGGCGGCGGAAAAACTGGGCCTGCCTACCTCGCGTTACGCATTTGCCGGCTCGCTGGACGAGATGCGGGATGCCATTGAAAATTCCATCGGTTTTCCCTGTATCGTCAAGCCGGTGATGTCTTCATCCGGCAAGGGGCAGTCCACCGTGAACGGCCCTGAAGACGTTGAAAAATCCTGGGATTACGCCATGAGCGGAGGCCGGGTCAGCCATGGGCGAGTGATCGTGGAGGAGATGATCCGTTTCGATTATGAAATCACCCTGCTGACCGTGCGCGCGGTGGGTGCCAGCGGTGCAGTTGAAACTTGTTTCTGCGAGCCCATCGGGCATGTCCAGGTCAAGGGTGATTATGTCGAGAGCTGGCAGCCGCAGGCCATGAGACCCGCAGCCCTGAAAAGTGCGCAGGATGCCGCCCGGGCCGTGACAGACGACCTGGGCGGGCGCGGAATTTTCGGCGTCGAGTTTTTCGTCAAGGGAGATCAGGTGTGGTTTTCAGAAGTTAGTCCCCGTCCTCACGATACCGGCCTGGTGACGCTGTGCAGCCAGCGTTTGTCGGAGTTCGAGCTTCACGCCCGCGCCATCCTCGGCTTGCCGGTGGACGTATCCCCGCGCAGGCCGGGCGCTTCGGCAGTCATTTATGGCGGCATGGAGGAAAAAGGCATTGCGTTCGAAGGAATCGAGCAGGCGCTGGCGGTGCCAGAGAGCGATCTCCGCCTGTTTGGCAAACCGGAAAGCTTTATCCGCCGCCGCATGGGTGTGGCATTGGCAAATGGCGCTGATGTGGAAGAGGCGCGCAGCCGCGCCAGGCTGGCCGCGAGCCTGGTCAAGCCGGTAAAGGAATAGGCAATGGAAACGCATTATCAAAGGATGGGCGGGGAAGATCCCATCCGTCTCCTGGTTGACCGCTTTTACGATCTGATGGACGAAGATCCTGATTACTACGGTATCCGCAAGCTGCACCCCAGGGATCTCGGCGAAGCACGCAATAAACTGTTCATGTTTCTCTCCGGCTGGACCGGCGGGCCGCAGCTTTACATGGAAAAATTTGGCCATCCCCGCTTGCGCCAGCGGCATATGCCGTTCGCCATCGGCGAGAGCGAGCGCGATCAGTGGATGGCCTGCATGCAGCGCGCGATGAATGAAGCCGGGGTGGACGAGAATCTGCGTCAGGAACTCACGGGGGCATTCTGGAAAACAGCCGATTTCATGCGCAACAAGGCGGATGAATGATGACAATTCTGTAATCAACCGGGGCATCTGTCTTGCTATGATGCCAAGGTTAAGCGTTTTATTATTTTGTAACGAAAGGAAAATCATGAAATTGTTTGCTGGCGTGACCGGTTTGGCTCTGCTTGTGGTGTTCGCGTCTTCTGCCCAGGCGGGCAGCATTGACGGGAATGCGGTGCTTGGCGGCGCTCTGGGCGGTGGTGCGGGTGCCGCAGTCGGTTCAGCCATTGGCGGGCGTGAAGGCGCGATTATCGGTGGCGCCATTGGAGGTGCCGCCGGCACTGCGGCCATGACTTCCGATCGGAGAGAGCCCCGTGTGAGGCAGAGCGAGGTGTATTACGATGATGATCGGCATGACAATGGCCGTCACCGTGGGCAGCACAAGCAAAAAAATAGACACCGGCATGGAAACGACTGATCTCCAGCAGATTTGAAAAAGGGAGAGATCCGCAGCCAACAAGGCCTTGCCGGATCAGTCAATACGGCGACCGGAAGGCTTCTTTAACCGAGTCCCATAATCACTGGAAAGTGATTCCCTCTTCGCCGAGGGTAAAACTGCCGCCGCTGCCTTGAGTATCGACAAGATGAATTTTTCCGCCGATCTCGACCTGAACGCCACCGAATACGGTTTTTTCCACAACTACCCTGGCATCCACGGAAAGCTCAATCTCGAACTCGAGCTGCTCTTTTTCTTCCTGCAGGGTTTCTATATCCAGCATCAGGGCCATTTGCGTGTTTTCAGCCTTGCTGAGTATCCCCGCCGGCATGCGCTCTGGATGGCTTTTTACAAAGTCCAGCAGTTTGACGGTTTCAATCATTGCCGTGGCTTTTGTGTCCAGATGTTGTGTCGTGCGTTTCAGTTTGTCATTCAGATAGGGATTGGTGCCAACCATCACCCGGGTCTTGACTCCAGACGCCGAGCCGATCGAAGCGGCCTGCACCAGAAGGGTGGCTTCGGTCAGGCCGCCAATGATGCGGCCAGTGGCTGATCCCGGTTTGCCGACCATGATCTGGTTGATGGCCGCCAGTTCACTTTGCATCACCAGATTGGCCACCAGAATGCTGTCGCCGGTTTCGACGCTGGCATTTTCGATGAAGTGGGCCGAGCAGGAGCCATCGCAGCGTATGCGGGCAATCCCCTGTTTCTGTTTTTTGTCCGGATGGTCATGAATTTCGCCGTGGCCGATGATGCCGCCCTTGATGATGACGTCTCCTCCGGCGTCGAGCGTGGCGGCTTCGACCGTGCCGCCGACATGGATGTCACCGGAGGCACGAATGCTCATGCCGGCCTGAACATCGCCAGTAATGTTGATGGTGCCATCGAAATCTATATTGCCGGTAGACAAGTCAACCGTCTTTAGCGTGATCGTCGGCTCCACTATCATGCCGTGGCTGACTTCCACCGGTTGGCCGGAAGTTTCCGCGATCAGGAAGGCGGGGTCTTCCGGATCGATCATGGCGCCCTTGAGCTGGGGGGAAAACATGGCTTCCTTGCCGGGTTTGGCCGGGATAGCCTGTCCCAGCACGTTTTCCCCGGCTTCGCCCGGCGTGGGAGGGTGTTTCTGCATCAGGCGCTCACCCTGATGCACCGTGACGATGCCGCCCAGATCGCGGTAATCGGCAATGTCGTGCTCGTCGAGATGGGGGTGGCGATCCTTGACCATGGCGATCAGGCATTGCAACCGGCCATCCTCGCCATTTACGACCTCGCGGCCTTGGGCTATCTGGATTCTTTCCTCGCAGCCGTTTGCCAGCACCTGTTCGATTTCTTCGTCAAGGATGCCGGAAGTAATGGCTTTTTCAGATAAGGCGCGCTCAATCTGCTCCCGGCTCAGGGCTGCGCCGCCGCAGGGGGGAGTCACAGTCAGCCAGGCCATCATTTTGTCCGCAGCGATTTCGACGGCTGCCCTGGCGTCGCGAATTTCCCCGATTTCAAGGCTGAAGGGCTCGGTAGCCGTGGCATATTGCTTGATCAACTGAGCCATAACCGGCTCGAAGAGGAAGAGTTGCGCAAAACCATCGGCAGCAATTTTTTGCCGTAACCCGTCCAGGTCGACAGGTATCTGATTATCAGCCGGCGTAAAGCTTGCCATCAGCTTGCGGCCGTCATCCGATATTGAAAGTGATAAAGCCTGGCCTTGCGTGTCCTGTGCTTCAACCATCCGCTGTTCCCCCGTTTTTTGCAGGGTATCAGGTTTTGATATATCGGTCTGCTCATCGGCTGTATTACTGGCATGCGCAGATGAGGGTAATATTCGCCTTCTTCAGGCAAGCACGAGAGCAAACAATGGGAATTCTGGTAAATATCATTTGTGCCGACGAGGAGGATGCCGAGACCATCGGCGAGTCGCAACACCCGGTTGCCGAGTGGAGCGGCATCGAGGCAAGGGATATCGATACCGCAAAAATTGTAACCCTGCACTGCCTCCTGACCGGCGATGGGCTGGAGGATGCGGTCTATGCCTACGAGCCGGTGTACGTGGCTGGTGACGACGGGGCTATTGTTCTGCGGATTCCGGACGAGCTGATGGAGAAGCTTGCCGGCCTCGAAGAGGAGGCTATCGAGATGGTGGGAGAGGAACTGGCTGCCACCGAGGAATTCGAGCTGAGCGGCTGGCCCGCCGGGGAGGTTCAATCCCTGGTGGATGAGCTCTCCGCGCTGGCCAGGCTTGCCGATTCCCAGGGGCAGGCGATGTTCGTCTGGATGCACCCGCTGCTGACCTAGCAGCCTGCCGGGCTTGAAAGCGGCTAATCATCCAGCGGCGTGTTCGCTGTCTCCGGCAGGAAAATCAGCCCGATCACGAAAGCCAGCGTCAGCAATCCGGCGGGATACCATATACCGGCAAGCGCATTGCCGCCCTTGACACTGAGAAAGGTGACCATGAAGGGCGAGAGCCCGCCGATCCAGCCCGCGCTGAGGTTGTGGGGCAGGGCGACGGCGGTGTAGCGGGTGCGGGCCGGGAACAGTTCGGCCAGGGTGGCGGTCTGTGGGCCGGTGATGAGCGCCACCGCGACCACCAGCACCATCATCAGCAGCACCAGCATGAGCCGGTTTGCCTGGCTGGCGTCGGCCTGTGCCGTCCAGCCCTTGGCTTTGAGGGCCTCGGCAAGGCGCTCGGGGTGGAATCCCGTGACCACATTATCATTGCCGACTCTTATGCTTGTTTCCCGCGCACCCGCGCTGTTCTCCAGGGTATAACTGATGCCCAGCTTGACCAGCGTTTCCTGATTGCGCTCGCAGTCGTTGCGCGCTGGCGTGAAGGGATCGTAGCCGCACGCGCTGCCGGACAAAACCACCGCCACTTCATTGTTGAAACGCTCCAGCGCCGGGTTGCCGAAATGCAGCAGTCCATTGAACACCGGTACCAGGGTTAGAGAGCCCAGCAGCAGGCCCGCCAGCAGCACGGGTCTGCGCCCGATCCGGTCGGACAGCCAGCCGAACAGGATGGTTAGCGGAAACAGGGCAATGGTGGCTGCCATGACCAGCGTTCCTGCCAGTTGTGCATCCAGCCTGACCACGTTCTTGAGAAAGACATTGGTATAGACCTGCGAGGAAAAGAACAGCAGCGACCCGCCAGCGGAGATGCAGAAAAACAGCAGAGCCATGCGGCCCAGGGTATGACGGTCGCGGAGGCAATCGCGCAAGGGCGTGCGCGACAGGGCATTTTTCTCGCGCAGGCGGCGGAATACTGGAGATTCATGCAGGCTGAGGCGGCTTTTCAGGGAAATTGCCAGCAGCACGGAGGAAAGCAGGAAGGGGACGCGCCAGCCCCAAGCACGGAAATCCGCATCGCTAAGCAACAGGCCCAGCAGGACCACCTGCATGGTGGAGGCCATCATGCCGAGCGGTCCCATCAGTTGCAGTACGCTGGTGTAGATGCCACGGCGCTTGTTCGGGGCGTGCTCGGTGAGATAGACCGCCGCGCCGCCGATTTCCCCGCCCACCGCCAGCCCCTGCAAAAGACGCAGCAACAGCAGCAGGGCGGGTGCGAGCAGGCCAACCTGGTCAAAGGTCGGTAGCAGGCCAACGGCAAAAGTCGTCACGCCCATCAGCGTAATGGTGGCGATAAAAATCGGGCGCCGCCCGTATTTGTCGCCCAGCGAACCGAACAGTGCCGCACCGAGCGGACGCACCACCATGCCCACGCCAAAGGTGGCGAGGCTGGCGAGCAAGGCCGTTACCGGGTTGCCTTGCGGGAAAAACAGGACGCTGAAATAGGTTGCCAGCGAGGCAAAGGTGAGGAAGTCATACCATTCGAGAAAAGTACCGAAGCAGGCCGCCACCACCACCTTGCGCTGGATTTCGGGCGATTCTTCCGGTGGTTCTGGTGTCGTGGCGATATCCGGCATGTGCTTATTTTACGCGCATGCCGGGCTCCGCACCTTCATCCGGGCCGAGGATGAAGAGGCCGGGCGTGTCGCCGGAAGCGGCCAGCACCATGCCCTCGGACAAGCCGAATTTCATCTTGCGCGGGGCGAGGTTGGCGACCATCACGGTCATGCGGCCGATCAGCTTCTCCGGATCGTAGGCGGATTTTATGCCGGCAAACACGTTGCGGGTCTTGCCTTCGCCTATATCCAGGGTGAGCTGCAGCAGCTTGTCCGCGCCTTCGACATGTTCGGCATTGACGATCCGGGCGATGCGCAGGTCGATTTTGCTGAAGTCGTCGATAGAAACAAGCGGAGCGATAGCGAGTTCGTTTGCTCCCTCTCCCCCCTGCGGGAGAGGGTTGGGGAGAGGGGGTTGGTGTGCCTGCTTTTCGCCATGGCGTGCCTGGGAATGCATATCCGTGGCGGGTACGGCTTGCAGGCTTCCCTTGTTGGCCTCCAGCAAGGCTTCGATCTGTTTCGGGTCGATTCGGGTCATGAGGTGCTCGTAGGCATTGATGGCATTGGCGGGGTAGGTGGCGATGTCCTGCCAGCCCATTTTTCCTTCCAGATTCAGGAACTGTTCCACCCTGGCGGCGAGTTGCGGCAGCACCGGCTTGAGGTAGATGGTCAGGATGCGGAAAGCATTCAGGCTTTCGCTGCATACCTGGTGCAGGCGTTTTTCCTGTTCCGGCTTCTTGGCCAGTTCCCAGGGTTTGTTCTGGTCGACGAACTGGTTGACCGCATCGGTGAGGCGCATGATTTCGCGGATCGCCCGGCTGAAATCGCGCTCTGCATAGGCACGCGCAATCATTTCTTCCGAGCCGAGCAGGATGACTTCGAGTTCCTCTTCCTCCGGCTGGCGGCGTTCTTCAGGCGCGATCAGGCGGCCTTCAAAGCGCTTGTGGATGAAACCGGCAGCACGGCTGGCAATATTGACGTATTTTCCTACCAGGTCGCTGTTGACGCGTGCGCTGAAGTCTTCCAGGCTGAGGTCGATGTCCTCCATGCTGCCGTTGAGCTTGGCGGCGTAGTAATAGCGCAGGCATTCCGGGTTGAGGTGTTGCAGGTAGCTCTCGGCGGTGATGAAGGTGCCGCGCGATTTGGACATTTTCTGGCCGTTCACGGTGAGGAAGCCGTGCGCGAAAACGCTGGTGGGCGTGCGGTGGCCGGAAAACTTCAGCGTGGCCGGCCAAAACAGGGCGTGGAAGTAGAGAATGTCCTTGCCGATGAAGTGATACAGCTCGGTATTCGAGCCTTCTTTCCAGAACTCGTCAAAGTCGAGTCCCTCACGCTTCGCCAGATTCATGAAGCTGGCCATGTAGCCAATCGGCGCATCCAGCCAGACATAGAAGTATTTGCCCGGCGCATCCGGGATTTCGAAGCCGAAATAGGGGGCGTCGCGCGAGATGTCCCAGTTGTTGAGGCCGGATTCGAGCCATTCCTGCATCTTGTTGCAGGCTTCGGCCTGCAGGTGGCCGGCCGCTTGTGTCCATTCGGCCAGAAACGTCCTGCACTTGTCATCGCCGAGCTTGAAGAAATAGTGCTCGGATTCCTTGCGCACCGGGCGGGCGCCGGAAACGGCGGAAACCGGGTTGATCAGGTCGGTGGGCGAGTAGGTGGCGCCGCAGGCCTCGCAGGAGTCGCCATACTGGTCCATGGCATGGCACTTGGGGCATTCGCCCTTGATGAAGCGGTCCGGCAGGAACATTTCCTTTTCCGGGTCGTAGAATTGCTCGATGATCTTGGTGTCGATCAGTTTTGCCTCATCACGCAGCTTGCGGTAAATCGACTGTGCCAGCGTCCGGTTCTCTTCGGAGTTGGTCGAGTAGTAGTTGTCGAATTCGATGTGAAAGCCGCCGAAGTCGCGCGTGTGCTCATTCCATACCCGATCGATCAGCTGTTCCGGGGTGATGCCTTCCTTCTCGGCGCGCAGCATGATGGGCGTGCCGTGGGTGTCGTCCGCGCAGACGTAGAAACATTGCGTGTCGGCTTGCATTTTATGAAACCGCACCCAGATATCGGTCTGGATGTACTCGACCAGGTGTCCCAGGTGGATGCTGCCGTTGGCATAGGGCAGGGCGGACGTGACCAGGATTTTGCGTGTCATGGGAAGCTCGAAACTGAGAAAGCTGAAATTGTAACAAAGTCGGCCGCGCGGATAGTAGGCGCGCCGCTTTTTATTGTTTAAACTTCACCATTTTTTGAATAGTCAGACTCGAATTTTAGGAGCAAGCATGGCCGTTTCGGAACAGCAGGTGCAGGATGCACTGAAGGAATTGATCGATCCCCATACCCATAAGGATTACATGTCCAGCAAATCCGCCAGGAACATCAAGGTGGACGGCAATAACGTGGCCGTGGATGTGGTGCTGGGCTATCCCGCCAAGGGCGTGATGGATGACATCAGAAAACTGGTGACGGACAAGCTGAAATCCATTTCCGGCATGGGTGACGTGAGCGTCAACATGAGCCAGAAAATTGTTTCCCACGCCGTGCAGAAGGGTGTGAAGCTGATTCCCGGCGTGAAGAACGTGATCGCCGTGGCCTCCGGCAAGGGCGGCGTGGGCAAATCCACCACCGCGGTCAACCTGGCCCTGGCCCTGGCGGCTGAAGGTGCTACCGTGGGCATCATGGATGCCGACATCTATGGTCCTTCCCAGCCAACCATGCTGGGCATTACCGGCCGCCCCGATTCTTCCGACGGGCAGAGCATGGAACCCATGGTGGGGCACGGCATTCAGGCCATGTCCATCGGCTTCCTGGTCGACGTGGAGCAGCCCATGGTATGGCGCGGCCCGATGGTCACCCAGGCGCTGGAACAACTGCTCAACGACACCAAGTGGAAAGATCTCGACTACCTGGTGGTCGACCTGCCGCCGGGCACCGGCGACATCCAGCTGACCCTGGCGCAGCGCGTGCCGGTAACCGGCGCCGTGATCGTCACCACGCCGCAGGACATCGCCCTGATCGACGCGCGCAAGGGGCTGAAAATGTTCGAGAAGGTGGGCATTCCCATCCTCGGCATCGTGGAAAACATGAGCCTGCACATCTGTTCCAACTGCGGCCACGAAGAACGCATCTTCGGCACCGGCGGCGGCGAGAAAATGTGCCAGGATTACGAAGTGGAATTCCTTGGCTCCCTGCCGCTGGATATCCGCATCCGCGAGGAAACCGACTCCGGCAATCCCACCGTGGCAGCCGAGCCGGATTCGCGGATTTCCATGATCTACCGCGACATCGCCCGCCGCGTGGCGATCCGGGTGGCGGAGCAGGCGCAGGACTTCAGCGCGCGCTTCCCGTCAATCGTGATTCAAAATACCTGAAAATACGTGAGGGGTGAGGAGGGAGGAGTGAGGAGTAAAACCCTCGGGCTTCTCCTCTCTTGTTGCTCCTCACACCTTACGGAGTAGCCAAATGAGCATCAAATCGGACAAATGGATCCGCAGGATGGCGGAACAGACTGGCATGATCGAGCCTTTCGAGCCAGGCCAGGTTCGCGAGCAGGACGGGCGCAAGATCGTTTCCTACGGCACTTCCAGCTACGGCTACGATATCCGCTGCTCCAACGAATTCAAGCTCTTCACCAACATCAACAGCACCATCGTCGATCCCAAGAATTTCGACCCCAATTCCTTTGTCGAGGTGAATGCGGATTACTGCATCATCCCGCCCAATTCCTTTGCCCTGGCGCGCACCGTGGAATATTTCCGCATCCCGCGCAACGTGCTGACCATTTGCCTGGGCAAATCCACTTACGCGCGTTGCGGCATCATCGTCAACGTCACGCCCTTCGAGCCGGAATGGGAGGGCTACGTGACGCTGGAGTTTTCCAACACCACGCCGCTGCCGGCCAAGATCTACGCCAACGAGGGCGTGGCGCAGGTGCTGTTCTTCGAGTCCGACGAGGTGTGCGAGACCTCCTACAAGGACCGTGGCGGCAAGTACCAGGGCCAGGTCGGCGTGACCTTGCCCAAGATTTAACCCGGCTGTTGGGGCGAATTCATTCGCCTACGGCGGTTAAAACCGCCCCTACACGCTTGTGCGGCAGATCATGCCCGCCGCGACGGTTTCGTTGCTGAATTCGTCGATCACGATGAACCCGCCACCGGCGCGGTTGTCCTCGTAGGCATCGCATGCCAGCGGATTGAACAGCCTGAATGAGGCCCGGCCGATCTCGTTCATGGCCAATCCGGCTGTTGCGCCGGCCTTCTCCAGGGTGTGGATATCCACCTTGTAATCAATCTTCTGGATCTCCGCCTTGACGGTGCGGGTGGCATGCTTGATGTAATATTTGCGGCCCGGCGCTAACGGCTTTTCGCCCATCCAGCACAGCATGGCGTCGAACGCCCTGACCACGCGTGGCGCGGCATCCCGGTGCGCGATCGTGTCGCCGCGGGCAATGTCGATATCGTCCTCGATGGTCAGGGTGACTGACGAAGGCGCCACGGCTTCCGCGAGGCCGCCGTCGTAGGTGACGATTTCCCTGATTGTGGAAGTCTGCCCGGAAGGCAGAACCACGATCTTGTCACCGGCTTTTACACTGCCCGACTCGATGCGCCCCATGTAGCCGCGGAAATCGTGCAATTCCGGGGTTTGCGGCCTGCTCACCCACTGCACCGGGAAGCGGAACGCGTTATGTTCGCGGCGGCATTTCACTTCTACCTGTTCCAGCGTTTCAAGCAGGGTTTTGCCCTGATACCACGGCATATTGGCGCCGCGCTCGACTACCATGTCCCCGGCCAGTGCCGAGATCGGGATGAAGCGGGCTTCGCTATGGGCGATTTCCAGCTTCTCGAAGAACGCGGCAAATTCGCGCTTGATTTTTTCAAAGACCTGTTCCGAATAGCCCACCAGGTCCATCTTGTTGACCGCGACCACGATATGGGGAGTGCCCAGCAAGGCCGCGATGTAGGCGTGGCGCCGTGACTGGGGCAGAAGGCCCTTGCGCGCGTCCACCAGCACGATGGCGAGGTGCGTGGTGCTTGCCCCCGTCACCATGTTGCGGGTGTACTGTTCGTGGCCCGGCGTGTCGGCAATGATGAAATGGCGTTTGGGCGTGGCGAAGTAGCGGTAGGCGACGTCGATGGTGATGCCCTGCTCGCGTTCCGCCGCCAGGCCGTCCGTGAGCAGCGCCAGGTCAAGCCCCTTGCCGCCCTTGCGTTCATTGAAGTGCTTCGCCGCTTCGAGCTGATCCTCGAAAATGCCCTTGCTGTCCACCAGCAGGCGGCCGATCAGCGTGGATTTGCCATCGTCCACGCTGCCCGCGGTGGAAAAGCGCAGCAACTCGGTCTCGCGCTTGAAAATGTTTTCGATCATGTTCATGTGTATGTTCCTTGAATACCGCGATTTATCGTAGGTCGGGCTTTATCCCGACATGTCGGGCTAAAGCCCGACCTACAGAGCTCGTTTTCAATGTCAAAAAATCAAAAATAACCCTCTTTCTTCTTGTCTTCCATGGAGTTCGCGCCGTGGTCGATAATGCGTGTTTCGCGCTCGCTGCGGGTGCAGGCCGCGGCTTCCGCCACGATCTCTTCGAGCGTGGTGGCGCCGGATTCGATCGCCCCGGTGCAGGGCGAGCAGCCCAGGGTGCGGAAGCGGCTCATCACCGGCTCGGGAATTTCGCCTTCTCGCAGGTTGTCCGCATCGCCGGCGGGGATCAGCAGGGGGCCGCGCCGCACCATCATGCGTTCCCTGGCGAAGTACAGCGGCACGATGGGGATGTTCTCCGTCCTGATGTATTGCCAGATGTCCAGTTCGGTCCAGTTGGACAAGGGGAACACCCGGATCGACTGGCCATCGCGGATGCGGCAGTTATAGATATCCCACAGTTCGGGGCGCTGGTTTTTGGGATCCCACTGGCCGAACTCGTCGCGAAAGGAAAATATGCGTTCCTTGGCGCGCGACTTTTCCTCGTCGCGGCGCGCCCCGCCCAGAGCGGCGTTGAAGCCGTATTGCTCAAGCGCCTGCAGCAGTGCCGCCGTCTTGAGCTGGCCGCAGCAGCGCGCCACGCCAACCTTGCTTGGGTGGGTGCCATCGGCGATGGCCTGCTCGTTGCGGTGGACGATCAGCCGCGCGCCGATTTCCTGCGTGGCGCGGTCGCGGAAGTCGATCATCTCGCGGAACTTGAAGCCGGTGTCCACGTGCAGCAGGGGGAAGGGCAGCGGTCCAGGGTAAAAGGCCTTGCGCGCCAGGTGCAGCATTACGCTGGAATCCTTGCCGACGGAGTAGAGCATGACCGGATTGCAGAATTCGGCCACCACCTCGCGCATGATGTGGATCGCCTCGGATTCCAGCACCTTGAGGTGCTTTGGCTGGAAATGTGCCTTGCCCGCCGGGGCATGGAGCGCCGATTCGTTTTGTGGCGCGGCCCTCGCCGCGATTTCATGCGCCGCCTTCATGCGACCTCCTTGCGTTTGTGCAAGCCGCATTCCTTGCTCTCCGGATCCTCCCACCACCAGCGTCCGGCGCGGATGTCCTGGCCTGCCGAGACGGCGCGGGTGCAGGGGGCGCAGCCGATGCTGGGATAGTTCCGGTCGTGCAGCATGTTGTAGGGCACGTTGAATTCCCGGATGTAAGACCAGACGTCGATCTGCGTCCAATCGATCAGCGGGTTGAATTTATGCAAGCCGTTGTCGGCGTCCCATTCCGCAGCGCCCAGATTCTGGCGCGTCGGTGCCTGCTCGCGCCGCAGCCCGGTCAGCCAGGCCTGCTTGCCCGACAGCGCGCGGCGCAACGGTTCGACCTTGCGGATCTGGCAGCAGGTCTTGCGTAGCTCAGCGCTGTCGTAAAAGGCGTTGACGCCGTGTTTGCTGGCAAACGCTTCCAGGGCATGCCGTTCCGGGAAATAGACCTGCATCCTGATGCCGTAATAACTGGACATCTGCTTCATCAGATCATAGGTTTCCTGCGGCAGCCGCCCGGTATCGAGGCTGAAAACACCGATGGAAGGGGTGTGCTTTGCGATCAGGTCGGTCAGCACCATGTCCTCCGCGCCCAGGCTGTTGGCGAAGACCGCCGGGGAGTACTCGCTCGCGATGTGGCTCAGCAGCGATTTTGCGTTTTCAATTTTTAGTTCCAGGCTCATTTTGCTTATCTCCTTTCCTTGTTAACGGCTGGCCGCCGCTTGTCTGGGTTCGTCTTCCGGATGCGGCCTGGAACGCGGCTGCAGAGCCGCCACCTGCGCGGCCGCTACTTGCGGCAACATGCCGGTCAGATCCAGTTGCCGGTCCTGTGCGAGGTTGTATTGGCCCGCCTCGGCTGTCCAGGCGTCGAGATCGGCAAACAGCCCCGGTAGTGCCTTGTCGTCAGGATGGTTCCTGAGGCGCGCAAACCCGGCCGCCAACTCCGCATATTTTCCGGCCAGGCCGGGTTGCTCAAGAGCCATGCCCTGCACCTGGGCGGCCAGGTTTCCCTCGTCGCAATCCGCCGGGAACAGCAAAGCCTTGCCGACCAGCCTGGCGATCGCCTCGGCGCAAGCCAGCGCTTCGCCAAATTCGCGCTGCATGTAATAGGCGTTGCGGTAGCGGCGTTCGTTGGCGGCTTCGTAATAGAGCGGGGCGACCGAAGCCTTGGCGGGGGCGCCGCACTCGCCGCCGCCCAGGGAAAGCACGCGGAAATCCGCACTGTCGCCATGGTCGCGCCGGAGAGACTCCGCCTCGTGTTCGGAAACATGGGCCAGATCCGCCAGCAGGTGCTTGAAATAGTCCGGCTCCTGCCTCCGCGTCCAGTGATAGAAGCTTTCCCGCTCATCGCGGCCCGTGGCGTAGGTTTCCTGAACCCGTTCGATCGCGGCCTCGATGCGCGCGGACGGAACCGAGGGCCCTTTCAGGGCAAGACCGGTACCATCGCTGCCCTCCCCGCCGAGATACAGCTGGTAATGGGGAATCAGCTTGCCGAACAGGCGCCGCCCTTCGCCGTAGATGCCGATGTCGCCCGTTTCCGGTTGGGCGCAACCATTGTGGCAGCCTGAAATGCGCAGGCGCAGGTTGTCGTTCCCGCCGCTCAGCTTGGGCGCGAGCTTCATCGAGGCGGTAATCCCCAGGCGGCAGGTGGAGGCGCCGGGGCAGGCGACGATGTTGTCGCCGCGCCTGGGTGCGGCAAGCCTGATTTTTGCCAGCCCCGCGTTGACCGCCGACAAGGCGGCTTCCGGCACATTGAGCAGCATCAGGTTCTGGTCCTGGGTGGTGCGGATGTCGTCCAGCCCCAGCTTTTCCGCCAAATCGGCAATGCCGCGCAATGCGGCCACGCTCAACTCACCCTGCGGAACCGTTACCGGGTAGACGTACAAACCCGGCTGTTTCTGCTTGTACAAGCGCCGCGGGGCGCCTGCTCCCGCCGCGTCGCCGCTCTTGCCGCCGCTCCAGCGCCCCTGCGGGTGGATTTGGCCGGCCAGCGCTACCCGGGTGCGATCCAGTTCCTCGCGGTATTTCGCGATAAAACCTTCCGGCCCGAAGCGATCCACCAGGAACTTGCTGCGCGAACGGGCGCGCTTGCTGCCGTCGGAATAGCGGTTGTGCAAGGCAATCGCGGCTTCCAGCACCGGCAGCAAATCCTTTTCGGCTATGAACGGCTCGATAACGAGCGCTTCGCGCGGCTTGTGGCCCAGCCCGCCAGCCGCCAGCACCTTGAAGCCGAAGCGGCCGTCATCGCTGCGCACGGCGATCACCCCGATGTCGTGGATCAAGCCCTGGGCGCAATCCGCCTCGCAACCCGAAAAGCTGATCTTGAATTTGCGCGGCATGCTCTGGGTGGCGGGGTGGCGCAAAAAATGGCGCGCCACGCCCTGCACGAACGGCTTGATGTCCGCGTGCTCGCGCCAGCAGACGCCCGCCAGAGGGCAGGAGGTGACGTTGCGCACCGTGTTGTTGCACGCCTCCCGCGTGGTCAGGCCGTCCCGGGACAGGCGGCGCAGCGCTTGCGGCGTGTCCGCCAGTGGCACGAAATGAACCTGGATGTCCTGGCGGGTGGTGATATGGGCGAAGCCGTGTTCGGAATGCTGCTCGACCACATCGGCAATCGCCCTCAGTTGACGCGGCGGAACCCGCCCGCCTGGCAGCTTGACGCGCACCATGTGCACCCCCGCCTGACGCTGGCCATAGAGCCCCAACTGCAGGCGCACGCCCTGGAAGCGGTCGGCATCCATTGCGCCTGCCTGAAAATCCTTCAGCGCCTGCTCGTAGCGGGTAATTTCGTCTTCGTTCGCCAAACTTTGTGCTGCTTGAATCATGGTTTTCTCCTCCAGGTTTAATCCAAATAATTCATTAAATCGTAGGTCGGGCTTCAGCCCGAAATTTCGGGCTGAAGCCCGACCTACAAGCTGTTGATTTCCTTCATGTCAAATCTCTAACGGATAATATGGATTTGATGTTTTAATTCGTTTACCAGACCAGCCTGCCGCCGATCAGGAGCAGCATTCCGGCCAGCACCGGCCGCAGCACCTGCTCCGGGATGCGTGTTCCCAGGTGGCTGCCGAGGTAAATGCCCGGTAGCGAGCCCAGCAACAGGCTCAGCAGCAATGCCACATCCACCGTGCCAAGAAAAAAATGCCCCAGCCCTGCAACCGCGGTAAGCGGCACCGCGTGGAAGAGATCGGTGCCGACGATCTGTACCGTGGACAGTCTCGGGTAGAGAAAAAACAGGGCAACCGCGCCCAGAGCCCCGGCGCCGATGGAAGAGATGGTCACCAGCACGCCCAGTACCGCGCCGGTCGCGATGGTGGCGGCATCGAGCCACTTTCCCTTGCCGCCGGATTGGATTGCTGGGCCATTCCGGCGCGCGAAATTTCTCAGCCGCTCCTTGAACAGCAAGGCCAGCGCCGTCAGAATCAGCGCCACGCCCAGGGTGCCGGTAATCACTGCTTCGAAATGGCGGGTGTTCACGGCAAAAGCCTTGAGCAGGGCTATGGTCGTCAATGCTGCGGGCAAGCTGCCAAGCGCAAGCAGGCCCGCGATCTTCCAGTCCACGCTGCCGCGCCTCCCATGGACCCACACCCCGCCCAGTTTGGTGATGGAGGCATAGAGCAAATCGGTGCCGACGGCGACCGATGGCGCAATGCCGAAAAACAGCACCAGGAGGGGGGTCATCAGCGCCCCGCCGCCCACGCCGGTAAGGCCGACGATGAAGCCGACGCCCAACCCCGCTGCCGTGTGCATCCATTCCATGGTCTATCCCCGTTGTTGCCTTGATCACCGGGGCCATGTTAGCAATGCGTGTATAGATTTAAAAAGAATAAGAAGTTACTATTAAATAACTGTAAGTTATAAACGGTGGATTGCGATGAAACTGCAACAACTGCGCTATATGCTGGAGGTCTATCGGCAAGGGCTGAATGTCTCGGCAGCGGCTGAAACGCTCTTCACATCTCAGCCAGGGGTCAGCAAACAGATCCGCCTGCTGGAAGATGAGCTCGGCGTCGAAGTATTCGTGCGCAGCGGCAAGCGGGTGACGGGCGTCACCCAGCCCGGACGCATCATTCTGGAAATAGCGGAACGCATCCTGCGCGATGCGGAAAATCTGAAACAGGCGGGTCAGGAATTCAGCAACGAAGCTGTTGGCAAGCTATCGATCGCCACGACCCATACCCAGGCGCGCTATGCGCTTCCGGAGGTGGTCAGGGCATTTATCCGGCGCTATCCCCTGGTCCGGCTCAGCCTGCATCAGGGCAATCCGACCCAGGTTGCGGAAATGGTCATCAGCGGCGAGGCCGACATCGCCATCGCCACGGAATCCATCGATATGTACAAGGAACTGCTTACCTTGCCCTGCCGCCAGTGGAACCGCGGCGTAATCACGCCGCCCGGCCATCCCCTGCTGGAGCAGCAGCCATTGAGCCTGAATGCCATTGCAAAGTACCCCTTGATCACCTACGACTTTGCGTTTGCCGGGCGCTCCAAGATCAACAAGGCGTTCGAGGCGCGCGGGCTTGCGCCCAATATCGTCCTGACGGCGCTGGATTCGGATGTGATCAAGACCTATGTGGAGCTGGGCCTGGGGGTGGGCATTGTTGCCAGGATGGCGTTTGATCCCATGCGCGACCTCAACTTGCGGGAAATGGATGCCAGCCACCTGTTCGACTTCAGCACCACCAAGATCGGTCTGCGCCGCGGTGCTTATTTACGCGCCTACGAATACGATTTCATCGAGCTTTTCGCCCCGCATCTTCCGCGCAAAACCGTGGAAGCTGCCATCAATACCAGGGACCAGCGGCCGACTGAGATACCCACGGAAATCTGATCAAGCCGCAGCGTGATTTTGTGTGCGGCGAATGGTTGCGGAAACATGAACCTAGAAACCTCAGTTCGATAACCACGGAGTTCACGGAGAAGCGGGGTAGGCAGGGATGGGCGACTTGTCGCCCAACTCGCAAAGGCAGTTTGCGGTCATTTATGGCCTCACCCAAGGGGTGAATGCCAAACATCATGCAATCTTTGGTTTTTACTCCGTGTTCTCCGTGAACTCCGTGGTTAACCGCTTTTTATAGGATGAAATGAGTTGCTTATGATTTAGACTAAGTTTAATATCCGCGCCATGAGATATGGTCGCAGCCGCTTTCTTGTCCTGTTTTTTCTTGCGCTTTTGCAGTGCTTCGCGCCGCTGCTCCACGCGCACGCCCATGGCATCTCGGTTGAGGGCAAGGTTCACATGCATGGCGAGGGCAAGGTGCATGCCCAGCCCTTGCCCGGCCATGAACATCCGGGTCTGCCATCGTTTGCGGCCGATCGCGATGAGGCCCCGGTTATTGCCATGGCACAGGAATTTCGCCACGAAATAACCATTGCATTGTCCGATGCGCCACAGCCGGCAGTGACGATATCTCTTCCGGAATTTTCTCCCGCCCGGCCGGCCCGTGCCCAGCCTGTCTGCCCTGCGCCTCCCGGAGGCCATTGCAGCTATCTTTCGCCTTTCTCCCAGGCACCTCCTCCTGTCCTGATTTAACCTTTGTTGTTGGGCTGGGTTTTCGTACGCGAAACCCCGGTATCGGTTGTGCTTGACAGTGTTTCTCCTGCCGCGGCGGGGAGAATGGGGAGTTGAATAATGTTTATGATCCGGTCTTTTCTTACCGTGAGTTTATGCTGGGCAGGGGCGCTTTTCGCCGCCAGCGATGTTCCTGTGACAGCCAAACAATCCCAGGCTTTGGGTATCGAAACCCGTCCTCTTGCCTCTTCATCCGTAGTTGCGGGTAACGCGCTGCCAGCACAGGTGGTGATTCCCAATCAGCAGATGCGCGTCATCAGCGCACCGCTGCCGGGGATGGTCGAAAGCATGGAGGTTGCCGTCAATCAGGCGGTCAAAAAAGGGCAAGTGCTGGCCCGCATTCAGAGTCCCGGGCTGGCCGAATTGCAGCGTGATTTCTTGCAGGCGGTGTTGCAATCTCAACTGGCGAAAAATTCATTGAGCCGCGACGAAAAGCTGTTCAAGGATGGCATCGTGGCTGAAAGCCGCTATCTCGCGACACGCAGCGGGGCGCTGACCTCGGCTGCGGCAGCCAGCGAAAAGCGCCAGGCCTTGCGTCTGGCGGGATTGGGTGATGCGGCGATCCAGAAACTCCAGTCCGGCCAGGCCATAGGCAGCGCGCTGGATGTTGCTTCTCCCATTGACGGTGTCGTCATGGAGCAGATGATTGCCCCCGGCCAGCGCGTGGAGGCGGCGGCACCCCTGTTCAAGGTGGCCCGCCTTTCCCCGCTGTGGCTCGAAATCCAGGCGCCGCTTGCCCAGGCCGGCACGCTGCAGGCGGGTGCCTCGGTGCGTGTGTCCTCGGCCCAGGCCAGTGGCAAGGTAATTTCCATCGGGCGGGCTGTCGCCGAGGCCAATCAGACTGTCATGGTGCGCGCCGAAATCACCGATGGCGCGGTCAATCTGCGCCCGGGACAATATGTCGAGGTGGTGCTGGGCATGTCCACGGGAACGAAGCAATGGATCGTGGCCAATGGGGCCTTGATGCGGGATGGAAACCAGACCTTTGTATTTGTTCAGACCCCGTCCGGCTATCGTCTGCAAGTGGTTCAGGTGCCGGCTCAGACCGCTGCCCTGGCGACCATCACGGGTGACTTCAAGGGCGACGAGAAGGTGGTGGTAAAAGGGACGGTAGCACTCAAGGCGGCGTGGCAAGGCCTGGGAGGCGAGTGATGCTCACCCGGATAATTGAATTTTCGCTGACCCAGCGTTTGCTGGTGGTGCTTCTGACGCTGCTGCTGATAGGCGGCGGTGTCTACGCATACAAGAACCTGCCGATTGATGCGTTTCCCGATGTTTCCTCGACCCAGGTCAAGGTGATCATCAAGGCGCCTGGCATGACACCGGAAGAAGTTGAGGCGCGCATTACCGCGCCGATCGAGGTGGAACTGCTCGGCATTCCGAACAAGAAGATATTGCGTTCGGTATCGAAATACGCCCTCACCGACATCACCCTGGACTTCGAGGAAGGCACCGACATCTACTGGGCGCGCAACCAGGTGGGCGAGCGTCTGGCCAATGTGATGAAAGACCTGCCGGCCAATATCAGTGGCGGTCTGGCGCCCATCACCACGCCACTGGGCGAGATGCTGATGTTCACCATCGAAGGCGGCGATCTTTCGCTGGCGGAGCGGCGTACCCTGCTGGACTGGGTGATCCGCCCGGCCTTGCGCACTCTCCCGGGCGTGGCGGATGTCAACTCGCTGGGTGGTCTGGTGCGCAGTTTCGAGGTGGCGCCTGACAGCGCGGCGCTGCAGGCACGCAATATTTCGCTGGAACAGTTGCAGGGCGCGCTCGAAAGTAACAACCGCAACGATGGCGCCGGGCGTCTGGGCGATGGCGAAGAGGTGCTGCTGGTGCGCGCCGAGGGCGCCATCCAGAAGCTGGAAGACGTCAGCGCCATTGTCGTTGCCAGTCGCGACGGCATGACGGTGCGCGTGGGTGATGTGGCCAAGGTGCGCATCGGGTCGCTGACCCGCTACGGCGCGGTGACCAAGGACGGCAAGGGCGAAGCGGTACAGGGGCTGGTGCTGGGCTTGCGTGGCGCCAATGCGCAGCAGGTGGTGGGCGGCGTTCGCGCCAAGCTCAAGGAGCTGGCTCCGGCATTGCCCAAAGGCGTGACCACCGAGATGTTCTATGACCGGGGCAATCTGGTCGAGCGCGCGGTGGGCACCGTCACTAAGGCGCTGATGGAAGCGATCGTGCTGGTGGTGATCCTGCTGCTGCTGTTCCTCGGCAATTTGCGCGCCGCGCTGGTGGTGGCCGCGGTGCTGCCGCTGGCGGCACTGATCACCTTCATCCTGATGAGCCGTTTCGGCATGTCGGCCAACCTGATGAGCCTGGGCGGGCTGGCAATTGCCATCGGCATGCTGGTGGATGCCGCGGTGGTGGTGGTGGAGAACATCGTTTCCCATCTCGCCCACGACAATTCGGTCAAGAAGCTTCCCTATCTGCATGTGGTCTATCGTGCCGTGCGCGAGGTCGCAGCGCCGGTGTTGTCGGGCATTCTGGTCATCATCGTGGTGTTCCTGCCGCTGCTCACGCTGCAAGGACTGGAGGGCAAGCTGTTCATCCCGGTGGCGCTGACCATCGTGTTTGCCCTGTCAGGTTCGCTGCTGTTGTCGCTTACCGTGATCCCGGTGCTGGCTTCCTTCATGCTCAAGCAGGCCAGTCATGACGACCCCTGGCTGGTCCGGAAGTCGCTGGCGATTTACGAGCCGTCCCTGCGCTGGGCGCTGGTCAACCAGCGCAAGGTGGTGGTTGCCGCGCTGTTGGCAATGGCCGTCACGGCCGGGGTTTATACCCAGATCGGCAAGACCTTCATGCCGACCATGGATGAGGGCGACCTGATCATCGGCGTGGAGAAACTGCCTTCCATCAGCCTGGAACAATCGGTGGCGCTGGATTTGCGTCTGCAGCAGGCCATCATGGCGCGGGTGCCAGAAGTGAAGGGCGTTGTTGCGCGGGTAGGCTCCGACGAACTCGGGCTCGACCCGATGGGGCTGAACCAGACCGATACCTTCCTGGTGCTCAAGCCGCGTGATGAATGGCGCAAGCCGGACAAGGAGTGGCTCATGGACGAGCTGCGCGCGGTGCTGAAGGATTTTCCCGGCATCGCCTACAGCTTCACCCAGCCGATCGATATGCGGGTGTCCGAAATGATCATCGGCGTGCGCGGTGATGTCGCGGTAAAGCTGTTTGGCCCGGATCTGGACGCGCTAAACCGCATGTCGGAGCAGATCGAAACGACGCTCAAGGGCGTCAAGGGGAGCGAGGATGTGTACCGGGTCATGAACGATGGCGTGCAGTACCTGAAAATCGAAATCGACCGGCTTGCCGCCGGGCGCCTGGGGCTTTCCGTGGACAAGATCGAAAACGCCTTGCGCACCCAGCTGGAAGGCACGCAGGTGGGCACGGTGCTGGAAGGCAACCGGCGCACGCCGGTGCTGTTGCGCGGTGATGACGAGTTGCGCCTGTCGCCCGCCCGCTTTGCCGAAATCCGGCTCACGCTGGATGATGGCCAAAGCATTCCGCTGTCCGCCGTGGCGCATCTGAAACGGGTCGGCGGTCCGGTCAAGATCGACCGCGAAAATGCCAGCCGCTACGTCGTGGTGCAGGCCAATGTGCGCGGGCGCGATCTGGTCGGCTTCGTGGAAGAAGCCAAGCAGGCCGTGGCTCAGCAGGTGCAGCTGCCAACCGGATACAGCACGATCTGGGGCGGCCAGTTCGAGAACCAGCAGCGCGCGGCGGCACGCCTTACCGTAGTGGTGCCGGTGGCGTTGGGGCTGATCTACATGCTGCTGTTTTCCACCTTTGGTTCCCTGCGCCAGGCGGCGCTGGTGTTCGCCAACATTCCGTTTGCCCTGATCGGCGGCGTGTTCGCGCTGTGGCTATCACGCGAGTACCTTTCCGTGCCGGCTTCAGTGGGATTCATCGCCCTGCTGGGTATCGCGGTGCTCAATGGCGTGGTGATGGTGAGCTACTTCAACCAGCTGCGGGCCCAGGGCATGGCACTGGCCGAGGTGGTGGTGGAGGGCTCCAAGAGGCGGCTGAGGCCGGTGCTGATGACCGCCGGCATCACCGCCTTTGGCCTGGTGCCCCTGCTGTTCGCCAGCGGACCGGGGTCGGAGATACAGAAACCCCTGGCGATCGTGGTGATCGGCGGGCTGGTGACGTCCACCTTGTTGACCCTGATTTTGTTGCCGATGCTGTATCAGCGCTTCGGTTTCAGCGTGGAGGATAAGTAATCATGAAATCCCTGGATTGTTGTTTGACCATCATTTTCCCCCGTGCGCTGGAGGAAAATCTGGTGGATAAGCTCTTGACCCATCCCGACCTGGCGTCGGGTTTTACCACCAGCCATGTCGAGGGGCATGGTGCCGGCGCGGCCTTTCACAGTGTGCAGGAGCAGGTGCGGGGCCGGGCGCATCGCTCGCAGATGCAGATTGTCATGAATCGGGAAGATGCGGCCACGCTGGTGGCGCACTTGAAAGCGGAACTGCCAAACCGTGAGGTGGCGTACTGGATTACACCGGTAATGGAATTCGGGAGACTCGCATGAAATTGAGATTAATCACTGCCGCACTGGCAGTTATGGCGGCCCAATCCGCCTGGGCAGCCGAGTTCAGGGAATATTCCGATTTGCCGCCGCAGGACATGGTGCAACAGGTGCTGCAAAACTATCCTTTGGTCATGGCGGCGCGCTCCGGCATCAAGGCAGGCGAAGCGGCGCGCGACCGGCTAGAAGCAGGCAGCCATGAATTCAATGTGACTGCGGGCGCGGCGCGCCGTCGTGTAGCCGATAGCGGCGAGCGCTTGCGCGACTGGAATGTTGGCCTTGAACGCGCCGTGCGCCTGCCGCGCAAGGCCGAACTGGACAGAGCCCTCGGCCAGCAGGGTCTGGTGCTGACGCAGAATGCCTATGGTGACGCCATGCACGAGGCGGGGCGCGGTTTGCTCTCTGGCTGGTTTGTCTGGCTGCGTGAACGTGCCCAGCTTGAACAGTGGCAGCAGCAGGCGGGTGTGCTCAAACAGCAGCTCGATGTCGTGGCGCGCCGCGTCAAGGCAGGTGATGCCGCACGGCTGGAGGAGGAGCTGGCACAGGCCGCGTTGATGCAGACAGAAATTTCGCTGCAGCAGGCACAGTTGCGCGCTGACAATGCAAGAGGGAATTTGTCCCGCTATTTTCCCACGCTGGCATTACCGGCGCAGCCGGTCGCAATGGAACAGATGCCGCCCCTGAACCAGGATCTTGCCTACTGGCTGAATCTGGGGCTGGACCACAACCATGAGCTGATGCTTGCACGTGCTCAGTCCAGGGTGGCCCAGCTCACGGCCCAGCGCGCCGATGCCGATCGTGTTCCCGACCCCAGCGTGGGTCTGAACTACCTTTCCGAGCGCAACGGCAGCGAGAATGTGACCGGCGTGTATGTCACTCTGCCCCTGCCGGGCGGGGCACGCCGTGCGGCCAGTGCTGAATCCCAGGCCCACGCGGAGATGGCCGCCCAGCGCGAAGCGCTGGTGTTGCGCCGGATCGAGGCTGAAATCAGCGCTACCTACAACAGTGCAAAAGCGGCCCACGCCAGCTGGCAGAGCGCGAGTGCCGCGAGTGAGCTGATGCAGCGCAACGAAACGAAAATGGCGCGCGCCTACGAGCTGGGTGAGATGGGTTTGAACGACGTGCTGCTGGCGCGGCGCCAGGGCATGGAAGCCCGCCTGTCAGCTACCCTGGCCCGCTTCGAGGCGGCGGAAACGCACTATCGCCTGCTGCTGGATACGCACCAGCTGTGGCCGCTGGGGAATGAAGAAGGGGAGGGGCATCATTAGGGGGTGGACTGTTTGTTGATGGGTATCGCTGCGCTCCACCCATCCTACAGCCAACCGATACCAACGTAGGATGGGTGGAGCGCAGCGATACCCATCACTCCCGTTCACCGCACTCCAATTCCAGTTCCATGTCCCCGGCCCAATCGATCGGCAGGACTCCGGCCTTCACGTAGCGGTGAAACGACGAAAACTCCCAATCGGCCACCCGCCCAACCAGGCCGTGTTTAACCGGATTGATGTGAATGTAATCGACGTGGCGGGAAAAATCCTCCTCGTCGCGGATCGTATGCTCCCAGTAACGCCGTTGCCAGATGCCGCGTTCCCCCTTTTCTTGACGGCTTGCGGAACGCGGCTCGGTGCCGGGGATGGTGCGGGAGAACATGGTCTTGATCAGCCGCCAGCGCAGGGCGAAATCATTGTCACCTTCGGGCAGGGTCCAGACAGCATGCAGGTGCTCGGGTAACACCACTATGGCATCGACCGTAAAGGGATGGCGATCGCGTGTATAGCGGAAAGCGGATCGCAGCGAATTGATGTGATCGACCAGCAAGGATTGCGAACGCCCGGCGAGATTTACGGTAAAGAAGTAGCAGGCGCCAGGAACGCGGTTGCGGCGATAGTTGGTCATGGGACTCGTTGTTGATGGGTATCGCTGCGCTCAACCCATCCTACGTTGGTGCAGGTTGGCTGTAGGATGGGTTGAGCGCAGCGATACCCATCGCCTCCCTCACGCAATAGTCACATCCCGCGCCAGATACACGTCCTGAATCGCATTGAGCAGCGTCACCCCGTCCGCCATCGGCTTCTGGAAGGCCTTGCGTCCGGAGATCAGGCCCATGCCGCCGGCGCGCTTGTTGATCACGGCTGTGCGCACGGCCTGGGCCAGGTCGTTTTCTCCGCCGGCGGCGCCGCCGGAATTGATCATGCCGGCGCGGCCCAGGTAGCAGTTCGCCACCTGGTAGCGGGTGAGGTCGATGGGGTGCTCGCTGGTGAGTTCGCTGTAGACTTTGGGATGGGTCTTGCCGAACTTGATGGCGTTGTAGCCGCCGTTGTTCTCGGCCTGCTTCTGCTTGATGATGTCGGCCTGGATGGTGGCGGCGAGGTGGTTGGCCTGGCCGGAGAGGTCGGCGCTGACGTGGTAGTCCACCCCGTCTTTCTTGAAGGCCGGATTGCGCAGGTAGGCCCACAGCACCGTGGCCATGCCCAGTTCATGGGCGTGCTGGAAGGCCTCGGAGATCTCCTGTATCTGGCGCCGCGACTCCAGGGAGCCGTAATACACCGTCGCCCCCACGGCCACCGCGCCCATGTCGAAGGCCTGATCGACGCTGGCGAACAGGGTCTGGTCGTAGAGGGTCGGGTAGGTGAGCATTTCGTTGTGGTTGATCTTGACGATGAAGGGGATGCGGTGCGCGTATTTGCGCGCCACCGAACCCAGCACACCCACTGTCGAGGCCACGGCATTGGCGCCGCCCTCGATGGCCAGCCGGACGATGTTTTCCGGGTCGAAATAGATCGGGTTGGGGGCGAAGGAGGCGCCACCGGAATGCTCCACGCCCTGGTCCACCGGCAGGATGGAGAGGTAGCCGCTACCGGCCAGGCGGCCATGGCCGAACAGGCATTGCAGGGAGCGCATGACGCCGGGTTTGACATCCTTGTGGGAAACCACCCGGTCCACGTAGTCCGGCCCGGGAAGATGCAGCATGGCAGCGGGGATGCCGCGGCACTGGTGGTTCAGCAGGCTCTCGGCTTCGGCGCCGAGCAGGGCGGTGATATCGGTCATTCTGTTCTCCTTCGCGGGCGTTGGAATTAGCCTAGAAAAAGCAGTTAACCACGGAGTTCACGGAGAACACGGAGTAAAAACAATAGATAGCATGATATTTGCCATTCACCCGTTGGGGGAGACCATGAATTTCCGCAAACTGCCTTTGCGAGTTGGGCGACAAGTCGCCCATCCCTGCCTACCCCGCTTCTCCGTGTTCTCCGTGCCCTCCGTGGTTATCGAACTGAGGTTTTTAGGATCAGTCAAATATAGGCCCATGTCTGCTATCCTTCAAGCCGTTTTGCATAATGAGCAACCGGGTGGATGATGAGTTCGAAAAATCTGGCAGACGATGTCCGCCCCCGCGAGGTATGGGCCTGGGCGATGTACGATTTCGCCAATTCCGGCTACACCACGGTGGTGATTACCGCCATTTTCAATGCCTATTTCGTGGCGGTGGTGGCGGAAGGCAAGGACTGGGGCACGCTGGCCTGGTCGGGGGCGCTGGCGCTGTCCTATTTTCTGGTCATGCTGGCGGCCCCGGCCCTGGGCGCCTACGCCGATGCCTATGCCAGCAAGAAGCGCCTGCTGCTGGCCAGCACCATCGGTTGCGTGCTGTTCACCGCCGGGCTGGCGCTGGTGGGCAGGGGCGATCTTTATCTGGCCATTCCGCTGATCATTCTCAGTAATTTCTTCTTTGGCGTGGGTGAAAACCTGATCGCCGCCTTCCTGCCGGAACTGGCGAAGGGCGAGGCCATGGGCAGGGTTTCCGGCTGGGGCTGGAGCATCGGCTTCGTCGGCGGCCTGCTCAGCCTCAGTGCCTCGCTGGCCTATGTGACCTGGGCTGAAGGGCAGGGGCAGGCCGCGGCCCAGTTCGTGCCCGTCACCATGCTGATCACGGCAGTGCTGTTCGCGTTTGCCGCGCTGCCCACCTTTCTGATCCTGCGGGAGCGCGCTGTTCCCCAGCCGCATTTGCAGGGGCGCGGCGTGGCGGGCGAGGCATTCGCCCGGCTCGGCGATACGCTGCATCATGCCCGGCGCTACCGCGATCTGGGGCGCTTCCTGCTTTCCCTGGTGTTCTATCAGGCCGGCATCCAGGCAGTGATCGCGCTGGCGGCCATCTATGCCCAGCAGGCCATGCATTTCGGCACGCGTGAAACCATCATGCTGGTGCTGCTGGTGAACGTGACCGCGGCCGTGGGCGCCTTCCTGTTCGGCCAGATCCAGGACCGGCTGGGGCATATCCGTACCATTGCCCTGACGCTGCTGGGCTGGATACTCATGATCCTGATTGCCTATGGCGCCGACACGCCCGGCCAGTTCTGGCTTGCCGCCAACATTACCGGCCTGTGCCTCGGCGCCTCCCAGTCGGCCGGGCGGGCGCTGGTCGGCTTTCTGAGCCCGCCAGGCCGCAGCGCGGAGTTTTTTGGTTTGTGGGGGCTGGCGGTGAAATTATCTTCCATACTCGGCCCGCTTACCTATGGCCTGGTGAGCTGGATATCAAGCGGAGACCACCGCCTGGCCATGTTGCTGACCGGCAGCTATTTTCTTGTCGGGCTACTGCTGCTCATGGGCGTGAATGCCGAGCGTGGGCGGCGCACAGCTTTAATTAATATCAATTAATCAGTCTGTTGTAGGCGACTCTTTAAGTTTTCTATAAAGAGTTCGCTCGCTGGTGCCCAGCTTTTCGGCCAGGGCTTTGCGGTCGCCGTGGAAGTTTGCTGCCGCCCATGCGAGGTAGCGCTTTTCCATTTGTTCAAGAGAAACCAGTTTTTCAAAAGGCGGGGAAGGGGAAGCTTCGCTCCTGGCTTTTTTCATGTTGCCGATGTGGAGATGCTGGGGCAGGATGATATTGCCATCCACCATGATCAGCGCACGCTCCAGGATGTTGCGCAATTCGCGCACATTCCCGGGAAAATCGTGGCGCATCAGTGCCGCCATGGTTTCCCCGGCGAGCGTGATATTCCTCCCGGGATCCAGCCGGGACAGCAGGCGTTCAACCAGCATCGGCAGGTCTTCCAGCCGTTCCCGCAGCGGCGGCAGCTGAATGGGGAAAACATTGAGACGGAAGTAAAGATCCTGCCGGAAACTGCCTTCCAGCACCATTTCAGCCAGATCGCGGTGGGTGGCGGCAACCAGCCGGAAATCCGCGCTCAGCGGCTCGACGCCGCCGATGCGGCGATAGGTGCCCGCTTCCAGCAGACGCAGCAGCTTGACCTGTAGCGACAGGGGGATGTCTCCCACCTCGTCGAGGAAAAGGGTGCCGCCGTGCGCCGCCTCCACCAGCCCGGCCTTGCGGCCAATGGCGCCGGTAAAGGCGCCTTTTTCGTAACCGAACATCTCGCTTTCGAACAGGGTTTCGGTCAGGCCTGAGCATTCCACCGCCACGAATGGCGCCGCCGCGCGCGGGCTCATGTCGTGGATGGCCTGCGCCACCAGCTCCTTGCCCGTGCCTGATTCTCCCAGCAACAACACCGAGCTTTCATGCGCGGCGACTCGCCTGGCAAGATCGAGCATGCGGTTGAACGAGGGGGAGTAACCGACCAGGTCGCGATCATGGGCGCCGCCATGGGCATGGCGCAGGACATGCATGGTTTCCATGAAATAAGTCGTTTTTCCGGCTTTATCCTTGACCGGCACCACCTCAACTTCCACATGCTCCCTTCCCGCCGAAGTGTGGTGTACATGGAGCACGCGATTGGGCTCGCCACTTTCAATTGAACCCCGCAGCGGGCAAGTCTCGCCTGCCTGGTCGCAGGGTTTGTCGTAATGATGGGAGAGTTCGTAGCAGAAGCAGCCGTCAATTTTCAGATGGGCGCCAAATTCGCGCCGGTAGGCTGCATTGGCGGCAAGGATGCGATAGTGCTCGTCCAGGAGAATCCTGGGTTCCGGGAAGCTGTCGAGAAACGTGATCAGTCCGGCAGGAAGCTTGGCGTTTGTCATGGCAATGTCAAAAATGGCAGTCAATATTGGCAAAGTATGCCACCAATGGCGCAGTAGGTCTACTCGACAGATTGTGCGTTTCCCTTGAAAACATACATATCGTATTGATAATAAGGCTAATTAATTGAATTCGCGAAAGGTGGCACAGGGCTTGCTATGTAATAACTGCCGATTAACCGGGGCGAAGTTGGTGCCGGTTATCTCCTCCCTGACGAGCCCCCCGCTCGTCAGACTAGACCTGTGGCGCTATGCGTCACAGGATTTTTTTTGTGCGATCCTGTCCGGTTTCATCAACTGGGGCGAAAATGCTGGTCATGGCCATTTTTGATGAAATTTCCGTGATAAATCTTTTACTGCAAGTGGCGTTTTTCTGGCTGGTCCTTATGGTTTTCCACATTCTGATTCGCTGGAGCCTGCGTGCGCCGAGAGTGGTGGAGCAATCAACACCCGAAGGGATGGGGCTTGAATATTCGGAAATGCATTTTTTAACCGCCAACGGGAAACAGCTTTTTGCCTGGTTTATCCCGGCTCCAGGGCCGGGTCCGGCGCCTGCGCTGGCAGTTTTGCATGGGTGGGGAGGCAACGCGGAGACGATGCTTCCGCTTGCCGCGCCACTGCATCGCGCCGGCTACGCGCTGCTGCTTTTCGATGCCCGCAGCCATGGTCAGAGCGATCTGGACACCTTCGCTTCCATGCCCCGTTTTGCCGAGGACATCGAGCATGCCGTGAGCTGGCTCAAATGTCAGCCAGGGGTGGACCCAGAGCGGGTAGGGCTGGTCGGCCATTCCGTGGGGGCCGCCGCAGCCCTGCTTGCCGCCTCGCGCCGGGACGATCTGGCGGCCGTGGTCAGCATTGCCGCCTTTGCGCACCCCAGGACGGTCATGCGCCGTATGCTTGCCGCCTGGTGGGTGCCCTATATTCCATTCGGCTGGTATATCCTGCAGTACGTTCAGCATGTGATCGGCCACCGCTTCGATGATATCGCGCCGCTCAACACCATAGGGCGCCTGCGCTGCCCGGTCTTGCTGGTTCACGGCAGCGAGGATGCAACGGTTCCCGTGGCGGAAGCGCAAGCCCTGTATGCCAGGCATCGTGGCACAGCGGACAGGTTGCTGGTGGTGAAGGGAAGCCATGACAGTTACCAGGATCTGGAGCGCCAGATCGGCGACCTGACCGGTTTTCTTGACGCAGTCATGAAGCCAGGGGGCTGCGCGGCCCGGCCTGATTTGCCAAATTGAGGACTACCGCATGACGGACGACACTTCACGCCTGAAAAATTTCCCCATCGCCTGGTTTTCCACGGTCATGGGCATGGCCGGATTCAGTATTGCCTGGAACCGTGCCGAGCATGTTTTTGATACCGGCTTCTGTCTCAGCTCGGTTCTGCTGGCGTTTACCACGCTGCTGTTCGTGGTGTTGCTGCTGCTGCTCGCCGCCAAGCTGGTGAAGTATCCGCGCGACGTGCTGGGCGAGGTCATGCATCCGGTCAAGCTGGTCTTCGTGCCCACTATATCCATCGGCATGCTGCTGCTTTCCATCGCCTACCTGCAGATCGCACCGGGCCTCTCGTTCTGGCTGTGGAGCGCGGGTGCCGTCCTGCATCTCGCCATCACGCTGTATGTGCTGTCTTCCTGGGTTCACCACAGCAAGTATGAAATCGCCCACCTCAACCCGGCCTGGTTCATCCCGGTGGTGGGCAATATCCTGGTGCCGATTGCCGGAATGCAGCATGCCCCGGCAGACATTTCCTGGTTCTTCTTCAGCCTGGGATTGTTCTTCTGGCCGGTGCTCACCGCCATCCTGTTCTATCGCCTGATCTTCCATGGCAGCCTGCCGGAACGCCTCATGCCCACCCTGTTCATTTTCATCGCCCCGCCGGCGGTGGGTTTCATTTCCTGGTACAAGCTGGTGGGTGGCGTGGATGACTTTGGCCGCGTGCTGTATTTCACCGGCCTGTTCTTCACCCTGCTGTTGCTGAGCCAGTTCAACTATTTCCGCCGCATCCGGTTTTTTCTCTCCTGGTGGGCCTATTCCTTCCCCCTGGCCGCCATCACCATCGCCACCTTGATCATGTCAAAAGAGACCGGCCTCGTGTTCTATACCTGGCTCGCCGCCGGCTTGCTGGGTGCGCTCAGTGTGCTGATCCTCATGTTGCTGGCGCGCACCGCGCTAGCCGTAATGCGGCGCGAGATCTGTGTGGAGGGGCACTGATGGTCGAACTGCACCAGTTCCGCCCCTTCTGGGGCCTGCCCAATGCCAGCCCTTTCTGCATGAAGGCGGAAACCTACCTGCGCTTTCGCCGTATTCCGTACCAGGTGGTGCCGAGCGGGCCGCGCAAGTCGCCGACCGGCAGGATTCCCTTCATCGTGGAGGACGGCCGGACCATTTCCGATTCCGAGGCCATCATCACCCACTTCGAGAGCCGGGAAGCGGTGCGCCTGGACGAGGGTCTGAGCGAGGCCGAGCGGGCGCTCGCCTTTTTCGTGCGTGAAGGGGTGGAGGAGCGGCTCTATTGGCAGATCACCTACATGCGCTGGGGCGATCCAGCCGGCTGGGCGGTGTTCAAGCCGGATCTGGTGAAGTACCTGCCCCTGGGCATGCGCGGCCCGGCGCTGTTCCTGCTGCGCCGCATGCTGCTGCGGCAGATGCGCCAGCAGGGGCTGACCCCCGCCGACCCGCAGGGCGCCTACGCCAGGGGCAGGGCAGTGCTGGATGCGCTGGCGGGACTGCTGGGCGACAAGCCCTATTTTCTAGGCGCCGCGCCGCGCAGCCTGGACATGAGCCTGTATGCCTTTCTCGCCAACATCCTCGATCAGCCCCACGGCAATCCGCTGCAGGAACACGGCAGGATGCTCGTCAACCTGGTTGCCTACTGCGCGCGCATGAAGGCGCTGTGCTGGCAGGGCTGGTCGGATGTATCCTGAAATCGGCCCGGGGGCGGGCCTCCTACATATCCAAGGTGTTTATGGGCCGGGTTGATGGCCTCGTGCACACCGATGACCAGAAATGAAAACGGCGACCGGAGCCGCCGTTTTTGCGCTTCCGAAAAGACGCTCAGATTTTGCGACGGCGACTCAAGCCCAGACCAGCCAAGCCGATGCCAAGCAGGGCCAGCGATGCAGGTTCCGGTACTTGACCTCCCTGTTCGCCCAAAATGCGAACACCGATATTAAGGGTGTCATACGCATTGTATGCGCCGCCGTAGGTAAATGCCTCGTTAAGCAACGGCGATGACGAGGAGTATGACATGCCGCCGTTAAGGGTTTGCCCGGCTCGTACTTCGTAGGCTACCCAGTAGGTTCCGGCACCAAGCAACCAGCTTAATCCGCTCGCTCCATCCCAGTCATTAACAGAATCCGCAGTGAACGCGGCCGAGAATAATTCCGTTCCGGGTACGTCTCCTCCATCCGTATAGATCGCCGCCGTCGCTGTGCCATTGCCGTAGCCGATCCAGCCGTACACGTCGGTAATCGTGGTGGCGGTGCCCAGCGAAAATTCACCCGCCAGCCACTGGTTACTGTCAAGCGCCCACCCGCTGGTACTATTAGGACCGGCACCTGTATCGACGATCGTGGCGGCATTTACTGCTCCCGCCGTGAATAATTGGCACAGGGCGAAGGCGATTAGTGCTTTTTTCATGTTAATTCTCCATGATCTGGATTGGCAAAAAGTAATAGGGAAAGGATGAAAAGGAGTTAAGCACTTTTCATTCCATGGTGATGGTTTATATAAAAATCAATAGGATGGAATTTAATTCCATGCCATGTCTTGTCCAGGGTGTAAAAATATTCGACATGCCCTGCCTTTGGCTAAGCGGCACAGGCCGCCCAATCTTCTGAATTCCTTTGCGTTCCCTTGCGCCCTTGGCGGTTCGGCGGCTTTTTCTGGGATAATGGCCGAATCCCCTCACATTCAAATCCCATGATCTCCTGGCTCCACCCTGGCGACGCTTTCCCGCCTGTTACGCAAGCACTGCAGGAGCCCAACGGCCTGCTCGCCGCCGGGGGGGATCTGTCGCCGCAGCGGCTGATCGAAGCCTATCGTCGCGGCATCTTTCCCTGGTTCAATCCCGGCGAGCCGATCCTGTGGTGGAGCCCCGATCCGCGCATGGTGCTGTTTCCCGCCGAACTCAAGGTGTCGCGTTCCCTGCGCAAGACGTTGAACAAGCACGATTGCGAGGTGCGCGTGGATACGGCCTTCAAGGAGGTCATGCGCAACTGCGCCGCACCGCGCGATGGGCAGCCCGGAACCTGGATCAGCGAGGAGATGGTTGCGGCATACGGCAGCCTGCATGCAATGGGACTGGCCCATTCGGTCGAAACCTGGCGCGGCGGCGAAATGGTTGGCGGGCTTTACGGCATCGCGCTGGGGAAGATGTTCTATGGGGAGTCGATGTTTTCCCGTGCCACCGATGCCTCCAAGATCGCTTTTGTGCATCTGGTCCGGCAACTGGAGCGTTGGGGTTTTGGCATGATCGATTGCCAGATGAAGACCGCGCATCTCGCCAGCCTGGGCGCGCGCGAGATCCCACGCAAGCTGTTTGTGCAGCGCCTTGCCCTGCTGATAGAATTACCGCTTGAATCCGGCCGCTGGCAGTTTGACGATGACCTCGTATCATAAAGGCGCGCAGCGCCACAGCGTCCCCCTCTCCCCCCGGGAGAGGGCAGGGGTGAGGGGGAACGGTCGTGCACGCGAAGGAAACCTGATTAGCCATGACCGTTCTGAATGACTTCGCCCCGCGCCGGCTCCAGATGTATCTCACGGCGCCTTATCCCTGCAGCTACCTTCCCGGCCGGGAAGCACGCTCCCAGGTGGTGACCCCCCATGAACGGGTGGACGATGCGGCTTACAGCGAGCTGATTCAGGCTGGATTTCGCCGCAGCGGGCTTTACACTTATCGCCCGCAATGCGAGCAGTGCCAGTCCTGTGTGCCGGTGCGGCTGGTGGTTGACGAATTCAGCCCCAGGCGCACCCAGCGCCGTGCCTGGGCACGCAACCAGCATCTCAAAGCTGATTTGCGCGAACAGGTTTTTGATCGGGATCATTACGATCTCTACCGGCGCTATCAGGCGAGCCGCCACGCGGGCGGGGGCATGGATCAGGGTGACGAGGAGCAGTATCGTTCGTTTCTGTTGCAGAGCGGCGTGACCACCTTGCTGGTGGAATTTCGCGATGAAACAGCGCTGCGCATGGTGAGTCTGGTGGACGTGGTGGAGAACGGCCTGTCCTGTGTTTACACTTTTTTCGATCCGGAATTGCCGCAGGCCGGTTTCGGTACTTACAACATCATATGGCAGGTGGAATTGTGCCGCCGGCTGGGTTTGCCCTATCTCTATCTGGGCTACTGGATTGCCGAAAGCGGGAAAATGGCTTACAAAGCCGATTTTCGTCCCTTGCAGGGGTTAGTGAATGGCGTCTGGCAAATTATTGCGGGTAAGCAAGCATGAGTGAGTCTGACCGCATGTTTTACGTTGCGCCGGAGCAACTTTGTGCCGGTCTGTATATCCATCTCGACCTGAGCTGGATGGATCATCCGTTTTCCTTCAGCAGTTTCAAGATCAAAAACGCCGAGCAGGTCGAAACCATACGTCAGCTCGGTTTGACGCGCATACGCATCGAACCGGGCAAAAGCACATGCAACCCGCTGCCCGCTGTTTCAGCGGATGAGAAAACCACTCCGCCCCCTGTTGTGGCTGTGCCCGTGGATTCCGAAGCGGCAAGGGAAAAAAGGGAGCGTATCGAACAACTGAACCGCATCAAGCGCGATATTGCCGAGGTGGAAAAAGAATTTCTGCAGGCGGCGGATACAGTCAGAAACATCACCCGCAATATTTACTCCCGTCCTCAGGAGGTCAGGCAGGAAGCTGAAAACCTGGTGGGAAAAATGGTCGAAGCCATTCTTTCCAGGGGCGATGTGATGATCCATGCGATGAATGAAAAATTGGGCGAGGATGCCTATTTTCATTCCCTGAACGTGACGGTGCTTTCCCTGATTCTGGCAAAGGCGCTTGACCTGGGAGAAGAGGAAAGCCGGGATCTCGGGATGGGCGCGGTTTTCCACGATATTGGCAAGATCGAGATCCCGCCGAAAATTCTCATGAAAACCGATCCGCTGACCAGGTCGGAGCAGTCGTTTCTGGAGATGCATTGCGAATATGGCCTGGATATTGCCAGCAAGGCCGGATTGTCGAAGCGGGCGGCAGATATTGTGCTGCAGCATCACGAATATATCGATGGAAGCGGTTATCCGGGCAAACTCAAGGCCGGTAAAATTTCCCCGTTGAGCAAAATCGTCAGCATCGTCAATGTGTACGACAACCTGTGTAATCCGCACCGTCTGGCCGAAGCGCTGACGCCGCACGAGGCCTTGTCGCATATGTTCACGGCGAAGCGCAACAAGTTCGATACGGTTGCGTTGCAGGCCTTTATCCATTGCATGGGCGTCTATCCTCCCGGCACCATCGTGCAGCTCTCCAATGACATGCTGGGCATGGTGGTCTCGGCGAATTCGGCCAGGCCGCTCAAACCCAATGTCCTGGTTTATGATCCGTGCATTCCCAAGGATGAGGCGGTGATCATCACGCTGGAACGGGAAAGTGAGCTCAACATCAGCAAGAGCCTGAGGCCGGGCCTGCTGCCACGAGAAGTGCACGAATACCTGAACCCGCGCAAGCGAACAACCTACTATTACGACCCGAAGCAGCACAATGACGCTGTCTGAAGCAAATGGCCTGTTCTCAAAAAATAATGATATTGAATAAACCGGGATTGTTCATTAGAGCCCAAACACCGCTCCTACACGGATGCGCCTTTCAATGGATAATCCGGCGCCTTTATTAGGAAGCCGCCCCCACAATTTAAGGATTGATTGATATGCAGCAATACCTTGATCTCATGCGCCATGTTCAGGAGCATGGAAACCAGAAATCAGACCGTACCGGCACGGGCACGGTGAGTGTGTTCGGTTACCAGATGCGTTTCGATCTGGCGCAGGGTTTTCCGCTGGTGACCACCAAGAAATGCCATCTCAAATCCATCATTCACGAGCTGCTGTGGTTTCTGCAGGGCAGCACCAATATCCAATACCTCAAGGACAACGGGGTTTCGATCTGGGACGAGTGGGCGGACGAAAATGGCAATCTTGGGCCGGTCTATGGCTACCAGTGGCGTTCCTGGCCCACGCCGGATGGCCGTCACATCGACCAGATCACCCAGGTGGTAGAGCAGATCAGGAACAACCCGGACTCGCGCCGCCTGATCGTCAGTGCCTGGAACGTGGCCGACGTGGACAAGATGAAGCTGCCGCCGTGCCATGCCTTTTTCCAGTTCTACGTGGCGGATGGCAAACTGTCCTGCCAGCTCTACCAGCGCAGCGCCGATATTTTTCTTGGCGTGCCGTTCAACATCGCCTCCTATGCGCTGCTGACCATGATGGTGGCCCAGGTGTGCGGCCTCAAGCCGGGCGATTTCGTCCATACCCTGGGCGATGCGCACCTCTACCTCAATCACCTGGAACAGACCCGCGAGCAGCTTTCGCGCCAGCCGCGCGCACTGCCGGTGATGAATATCAACCCGGAGGTGCAAAGCATATTCGACTTCAAATATGAGGACTTCAGCCTCGAAGGCTATGACCCCCATCCCGCGATCAGGGCGCCGGTGGCCGTCTAGGTGTGGCCGGTTGACATAAATCAGGCTAGAGTCCTGACACGCGAAGAAAAAAGGAGAGACATGATGCACTGGATTACACATAGCATCCGCAACAAGCTGCTGCTTATTTCCGGAGGCGGCATGCTCCTCTTGCTGGCGGCAGCCCTGCTGGGCCTGGGAATATCCTGGAACAGCATTCAGCGCTTCGATCACCAGGTTGAAGCGCGGCGCACGGATCAAAGCCAGGCGCTTGCCGCGCAGGTGGAATTCAAGGTCCAGGTGCAGGAATGGAAAAATGTTCTGCTGCGCGGCAGCGATCCGGCTTCACTGGAAAAATACTGGAGCCACTTCGAAAAACGCGAGGGCAAGGTGCGTGACGAGGTCGCGGACTTACTGAAAAAAGTCGATGACCCCGTAGCCAGGGATTTGCTTGGACAGTTTCAGGCGGAGCATCAGAAAATGGCCGAAGCCTACCGCAAGGGCTTGCAGGCCTTCAAGGACGCCAGTTTCGACAGCAAGGCCGGAGACAAGGCGGTCAAGGGGGTGGATCGTGCGCCCACCGAACTGTTGACCAAGGCGGTTGAGCACTTGTCCACCCTGGCGGAGCAAGCCGCAACGCAAGCTTCTGCGAATGCACACTCGGGCATCCTGTGGAGCCTCGGGATGATGGCGGCAGCCATCGTGCTGGCGCTGGTGTCTTTTTCATGGATGGTGCAAAAGACCATTCTGACGCCGGCAAGAAATCTGGTCGAGGATTTCGAATTCATCGCCAGGGGCGATTTTTCCCATCTCATACGCCAGTCCACCCAGGATGAAATCGGCACCATCGCTGCATCAGCGGAGCGGCTGCGCACGGATGTTGCCAGGGTTCTGGCCGAGGTGGAGCATTCGACGGTTGCGTTGCACGCCGCGGCTACCCGGCTTGTTGTGTCATCCTCCCAGGTCTCTTCAGGCTCCCAGCAGCAGAGCGATGCGGCGGCCACGACGGCTGCGGCGGTGGAGGAGATGGCGCTGAGCATCGCGTCGGTGGCGGAGAGCGCGGAAAGCGTGAACCAGCTCTCCCGGCAAAGCCTCGAGCGTTCCGCGACGGGTAACCAGAAGCTGTCCGAGCTGATTGGCGAAATCAGCGAGGTGGAATCCTCGGTGGATGAAATCAGCCGCTCCGTCACCGAGTTCGTGCGCAGCACCGAGGCCATTACCAGCATGACCCGCCAGGTCAAGGAGATCGCCGACCAGACCAATCTGCTGGCGCTCAATGCCGCCATCGAGGCGGCGCGCGCCGGCGAGCAGGGCCGGGGTTTCGCCGTGGTGGCCGACGAAGTGCGCAAGCTGGCCGAAAAATCCGCGCAATCCGCCACGCAGATCGATCAGGTGACCCTGGTCTTGAGCCAGCAGGCCGCACTGGTGGAACAGGCGATCCTGCGCGGCCATGAATCGCTGATCGCCAGCCAGGATTTTCTCGAGAATGTGGCGATGGCGCTGGGCGATGCCAATCAGTCCGTCAGCAAAGCCAGTAGCGGGGTGGATTCGATCGCACTGTCGGTGCGCGAACAGAAGAGCGCCAGCAACGAAATCGCACGCAATGTGGAACGCATTGCGCAAATGGCGGAACAGAACGGCGAAGCGGTGCAGCAGAACACTGCCGAAATAAACAGCATGGAACTCATGGCAAGCCGTTTGCACGAGTCCGTAAACAGATTCAAGTTATGAGCCTGGCCCGTTTCTCCATCATTGCTGCCATGGCGAGCAACCGCGTCATCGGCATCAACAACACCCTGCCATGGCGTCTGCCGGCCGATCTGGCCCATTTCAAGGCGCTCACCCTGGGGCACCACATCATCATGGGGCGCAAGACTTACGAGTCGCTGGGCAAGCCCTTGCCGGGCCGGACTTCGGTGATCGTCACGCGCGACCGGACTTATTTCGTGCCCGGTTGCGTGGTGGTGCATACCCTGGCGGATGCCATGGCAGCCTGCGAAGTCGACACGGAAGCCTTTTTCATCGGTGGCGCCGATCTTTACCGGCAGGCGCTTGAGCTGGCGGACCGCATGTATCTGACGGAAGTCAGAACCGAGGTGGCCGGGGATGCCTGGTTTCCGGAGTTCGATCGCGCCAGGTGGCTGGAATCCTCCCGCAAGCACTGCAACGCGGATGAAAAGAACTCTTTCGATTATGATTTTGTTGTTTACGAAAACACTAATAAACAAGAAGATATGTAGTTATGATGAAGTTGATTCTAGTTATGATTCTGGCGATTCCACCATTCGCCCTGACGGATGGAAATGAAGCCGGGCGAGACGCTGGGGCTATGATTTAGACCGGCTCACTTTGATGTAGGTCGGGCTTTAGCCCGACAAGATAAGCTTATCGGGCTAAAGCCCGACCTACAGGATGAAACGGCTAAAACTGAAATGGGGAGTGATGTTCACTCCCCATTTCAGTTCAACCAGGCTTTACTTTCAGCCTTTCACGCCGTCGCGCACCCGCTCAAGGCGTCCGCGCACTTCACTGGCCAGTTCCTCGATGCCGGGCTTGTCCACCAGTTTCAGCACGGCAGATGGGTCCATGAATGCCACGGTAATCATGCCGTCTTCCTCTTCACGCACCACCACATTGCACGGCAGCAGCAGGCCGATGTCCGGGTCGGCCTCGATGGCGCGGTGCGCCAGCGGGGGATTGCAGGCGCCGAGGATGCGGTAGGGGCGGCCATCGATGTTCAGTTTGGCTTTCATGGTGGCCTTGACGTCGATGTCGGTGAGTACGCCGAAGCCTTCTTTTTTCAGCTCCTCGGTGACTTTGCTTACTGCTTCATCGAAAGAACCCTTTACTTGTGTGCTGAATCCGTACATGTTATTTCCTTAAAAATGGGGGCAAATAATAAAATCGCGGAGACTGTTCGATCTCCGCAGTGACGATTAATCATATATTAAAACGCTGAACAGATTAAGGTTCGTGCCGCTTCATTCCACCTCATGACCATGGTTTTCGGGTTGTTCGCGCCGCTCATTTTTAGTCAGAGACCAAGTAGCCCCTTTATGAGGACTGCTTGAACTAGAATAGGCATTGTTTGAATTGTGGCCTGATCAATAAACTCACTGGAATCTAGCAGTATGTTGAATATCGATGATGAATTGCAGAAAAAGGTCTTAAGAATTTCTCAAGAGCCTTATGTCTATTTGGATGAACTGCGGGTACATCGCCTCCTGACGGAAAACCCGCTGGAATATTACCGCTTCATGCGGGATGAACTGGCTAATATTGCTGCTGGGCGAGCCGAACTGGAGTTGCCTCCCAAGCAGGTATTTTCCGATCCCGGCTGCTCTTCGGATTTTCGAGTCATGCCATGCATCGTGCGCAGGCCTGGCAGTGCGAGAAAAACGGTAAAGCTGGTTGGTACCAATACCTTGCAGCAACTGGTTCCGGACCAGATCACGGTCGGCAAGGCTTTTGTGCTTCATCCCGAGGAAAATTTTGTTAGTCACGTACTCGAGGCATGTTTGCTCTCATCGGCAAGAACCGGCCTTTGTGCGGCCATTGCTGTTGATTTGTTGTCTCGCGCCAGGAAAAAAATAACGGTTATCGGCGCAGGGCGCGTCGGCTATTACGCCGCATTTTATGCGGCTCAGCTTGGTGGGGCCGGGGAAATTTCCATTTTCGATAATGACTATGCCAGAGCCCTGCAAACGACAGCGCTTCTGGCTCAGCAAATCCCGGCTGTACGTTTCTCTGCTCTTGGAGAAAATCAAGCATCCAGCGATGCCGATGTGCTGGTGCTGGCTACCACAAGCACCGAGCCAATTTGCAGCCCGCATGGCACCAATGCCGGCCTGATAATCAGTCTTGGAGCCGACACTGATTATCAGCGCGAACTGGATTCGACATGGGCCAAAGTGGCCGATATTTTTGTGGACACTCAGGATTGCACCCGTTTCGGCGATCTTAACTCGTGGCGCGAAGCTGGCCTGATTGATACTGCAAGTCTGGTCGACCTGTTTCAATTGCTGCGTGATGGAGCGCCTGATGATTCAGCCCGCCGCCGTGTATTCGTTTCAACTGGCTCGGCGTTATTTGATAATCTCACCATCGGCTATTTGCTGTCAAAAATCGCCTGATTATTTATGAAGACTTGACAGCCTCCGTATAATGGCAATTTTCCAAACTATTCCCGTCCAATGTCCATTCTTGCCTGGATCATCGTTTCAAGCCTGCTCGGCGGTGTACTGAGCGTTGCCGCTGCCGCGCTGTTCGCTTTTTCCGCGCGCGCTTCGATGGTGCCGCTGTTGGTGAGCTATGCGATCGGTGCCTTGCTGGGCGCGGTGTTTCTGGAGATACTGCCGCATGCCTTCGAATTGAACAACGATGTGCATACCATGGCGGGCACGGTGCTGTTCGGTATTCTGCTGTTTTTTACCCTGGAAAAGCTGGTGCTGTGGCGCCATTGTCATCACACCGAAGAGTGCGAGGTGCATGGCGTTCACGAAGGCCACACTGATCACGGCCGCAGCGGCATGATGATCATGGTCGGGGATACCTTCCACAATTTTGTCGATGGCATCCTGATCGCTGCCGCCTTCATGGTGGATATCCAGGTGGGCATAGTGACTTCGCTGGCCATCATCGCGCACGAGATTCCGCAGGAGGTGGGCGACTTCCTGATTCTGTTGCATTCCGGTTATACCAGGCGCCAGGCGTTTACCTTCAACCTGCTGTCGAGCATGGCTACGCTGGTGGGCGGGGTGCTGGCTTATTTTGCCCTGCAATCGATGCAGGGCGTGGTGCCTTATTTCCTCGGCATTGCCGCGGCCAGCATGATTTATGTGGCGGTAGCGGACTTGATTCCAGGCCTGCACAAGCGCCCGGAAATCAAGGCTACTATCCAGCAGGTGACGCTAATCGGTCTTGGTATCGCTTCCATCTGGCTGGTTGGTGCTCTGCTTGGCAGCCATTGAGCGCCTGCGCTGGGGTGTGCCGAACAGCCAGAGAAAAATTGCCAGTGGCACCAGCCCGTAAAACAGGAAGGTCATCAGCCCGGCGATAAAGCTGGTTTCGGTGATGGACATCATCACCACTACATAAAGCCAGCCGATGGCGATGATGTACATCTAGCCTCCCTCAAACACTGTTTGCCACAGCGCCTTTACCCCGGTCGCGAATGGCGCCGCCTGCTCCGGTGCGATGCGGGCATATTCGGAACTCTGCAGGCGCAGTGCGTGCTGCCACTGGCGAAAATGGCGGTAAGCCTCGCGTGCGTTCCCGGCTTGTTCCGCCGGAATCAATTCCAGCTCCGCAGCCAGGCTGAGCAAGGCCAGATTGCCGATATTGCGGGTCAGTTCCGGGTGTTTGTGGGCATGGGCGAGGACCAGGTACTGCACTGCAAACTCCACGTCGATAATCCCGCCGCGGTCATGCTTGAGATCGAACTGGCCGCTTTTGTTGGGATGGGCGTCGAGCATTTTCTGGCGCATTTCCAGCACTTCTTTTTTCAGCGCCGCGGTATCACGTTCGCGAATCAATACCTCATGGCGAATCTGTTCGAAACGCGCGCCGATTTCCGCATCTCCGGCACAGTACCGGGCGCGCGTCAGGGCCTGGTGTTCCCACACCCAGGCCTGGCTGTGCTGATACTGGGCGAAGGCCTCGACCGAGCTGACCAGAAGCCCGCTGGCGCCGTTGGGCCGGAGGCGCAAGTCCGTGTCGTAGAGCATGCCGGCAGGGGTCAGGCTGGTGAGCCAGGAATTCATGCGCTGCCCCAGCTTGGCATAAACCTCCGCGGCTTCCTGTGCGTCGTCGTCGTAGAGGAAAATGATGTCGAGATCGGACACATAGCCGATTTCCTTGCCGCCCAGCTTGCCGTAGCCGATGATCGAGAAACGCGGCTGTTCGCGGTGTCTGACACGCAAACCCTGCCAGCAGAGGCGCAGGGTTTCATCCAGGATCATGTCCGCCAGATCGCTGAGGTGATCGGAGAGGCGTTCGAGCGACAATACCTCCGCCAGATCCTGGGCGACCAGGCGGAAAATCTGCGCCTGCTTGAAGTGCCGCAGGATATCCATCTGCCTTTCGGTATCGCCCTCGGCACCATCCAGTAATGCGCGTAGTTCGGCTTTGGATTTTTCGCGGTCTGGTGTTGCGTGAAGCGTGCGAATGTCGAGCAGTTCATCCAGCAGCACCGGGTGCTGGGTGAGATAATCGGATACCCACGGGCTGGTGCTGCATAGCCGGGCAACCTGGTTCAGGGTTTGCGGATATTCCAGCAGCAGGGCGAGATAGGCGGCGCGGCGGCTGATGTTCTCCAGCAGCTTGAGAATGCGTTCAAGTGTCTCGTCAGCATTGGGAAAGCCTGCCGCGACTTCGATCAACGGCGGAAGCAGGGCATCGAAACGGCTGCGGCTGGTGTCTGGCAGCTGTTTGTAGCGATTGCTCCGGCGCAGGCTGGTCAGGCGCTGAAATGTTCCGCTGCCATCCTGGTAGCCCAGTGCTTCGAGCCGTTCTGTGGCTTCGGTATCGTCCAGCGACCCTTGCCACAGGCCTGTGAGCGGGTGGCTCTGCTGCTGGCTGTGCGGCGCGGCGAACACCTGTTCGAAATGGCGCGTCACTTTCTGGCGATGAACGTTGAGCGCGGCAAGAAAGTCATTCCAGTTATCAAAGTGCATGGACGATGCAATCAACTGGCGATCGTTTTCGTTGCCGGGCAGGGTCTGGGTCTGGGCGTCCTCGAGATATTGCAGGCGGTGTTCCAGATTGCGCAGAAAGACATAGGCCTCGCGCAATTCATTGACTGCCCCGGGTTGCATCAGTTCGCGCTGGGTGATCAGGTCCATGGCTTCCAGGGTGGAACGGGTCTGCAAGGCCGGCTCCTTGCCGCCGCGGATCAGCTGGAATACCTGGGTGATGAATTCGATTTCGCGAATGCCGCCGGGGCCGAGCTTGATGTTGTCGTCCAGTTCGCGGCGTTGCACTTCGCGGCGGATTTGCGCGTGCAGTTCGCGCATCGAGGAAAAGGCGCCGAAATCCAGGTACTTGCGGAACACGAAAGGGCGCAGCATGGCGGCCAGCTCCTGGTACTGGCTGCCGCAGATGGGACGGCCCTTGATCCAGGCGTAACGCTCCCATTCCCTCCCCTGGGTGTGGTAGTAGTTCTCCAGCATGGCAAAACTTGCAACCAGCGGCCCGGAATCACCATATGGCCGCAGCCGCATATCCACCCGAAAGACAAAGCCATCCTGAGTGTTCTCGTTCAGTGCGGTGATCAGTTTTTTGCCCAGCACGGTGAAATACTCGTGGTTGCTGACATGGCGCGGCCCGGTGGTTTCACCATCTTCCGGATAGGCAAAAATCAGATCGATATCCGACGATACATTGAGTTCGCCGCCCCCCAGCTTACCCATGCCGACGACGATAAGATCCTGAGCGGCACCACTTTCCTCGCCCATGGGCTGGCCATACTGTGCATTCAGCCAGACCGTCAAATGTTCAAGCGCAAAAACAGTCGTGACTTCGGCCAGTTGCGTGGCGTTGTCCATGACTTCGCGCAAATTGGCCAGGCCACCGATATCGCGCACGATCAGGCGCAGCATGACGCGCATGCGCAGCATTCTCAGGGCGGATTTGAGGCTGGCTTCGTCGCTGATTACGGAAGCGGCAAGCGCGGCCTTCATCGCTTCGGCATTCCAGGGGACATGCAAGCCGGTTTGCAGTTCAGCCAGCAGGAGAGGGTTGCTTTGAGCCAGACGCTGTAAATAGCGGCTGTGATGCAACCCTGATTCGATGAGGGTCTGGTCGGGTGTGATCGATGGCGAGCTCATGATAAGTTTCTTGGTCTTGTATAAGATATACGATTCGGAATGTGGAAAGCACGGGCGTAAAGCGATATTATTAGCAGTTATTGTATCCCTATGGAGATGAAAAACATGGCGTCGATCGAATCTGTGCTGCATGAAACCCGTGTATTCCCGCCGAGCGACGAGTTCCGGATTCAGGCCAATGTGCCGGGGATGGAATCTTACAACGCCCTGTGTGCCGAGGCGGAGCGGGATTATGAGGGTTTCTGGGGCAGGCTGGCGCGTGAGCATATCGAGTGGAAAAAACCTTTCACCCAGGTGCTGGACGAAAGCCAGGCGCCTTTTTACCACTGGTTCCAAGATGGTGAAATGAATGTTTCCTACAACTGCCTGGATAAGCATCTGGCAACGCAGGGCGACAAGACCGCGATCATTTTCGAGGCGGACGATGGCAAGGTCAGTCATGTCAGTTACAAGGAGCTGCATCTGCGCGTGTGCCAGTTCGCCAATGGCCTGAAGTCGCTCGATATCGGCAAGGGGGACCGCGTCATCATCTACATGCCGATGTCGGTCGAGGCCGTGGTTGCCATGCAGGCCTGCGCCCGTATCGGCGCGATTCATTCCGTGGTGTTTGGCGGATTCTCGGCCAAGAGCCTGCACGAGCGCATCATCGATGCCGGCGCCAAGGCGATTATCACAGCCGATGAAGGCATGCGCGGCGGCAAGGCGATTCCACTCAAGGCTGCCGTGGACGAGGCCCTGGCCACGGGAGGTTGTGAATGCGTCAGGAAAGTGGTGGTTTACCGCCGCAGCGGCGGCGCGACCCAGTGGGATGCCGCCCGGGATCTGTGGTGGCACGATCTGGTCCTGAATCAGGCCGCAACCTGCGAGCCGGCCTGGGTCAGCGCGGAAGATCCCTTGTTCATCCTTTACACCTCCGGTTCGACCGGCAAACCCAAGGGCGTGCAGCACTCGACCGGCGGTTTTCTGCTCGGCGCCATCCTTTCGATGAAATGGGTGTTCGATTACAAGCCGAATGATGTTTACTGGTGTACCGCCGACGTGGGCTGGGTGACCGGCCATACCTATGTGGCCTATGGCCCGCTGGCAATGGGCGCGACCGAGGTGATTTTCGAGGGAATTCCCACCTATCCGGATGCCGGCCGTTTCTGGAAAGTGATCCAGGACCACAAGGTCACCACTTTCTACACCGCACCCACGGCCATTCGCTCGCTGATCAAGCTGGGTGGCGATTTGCCGAAACAATACGACCTTTCCTCGCTGCGCCTGCTGGGCACGGTGGGTGAGCCGATCAACCCCGAAGCCTGGATGTGGTACCACGAGGTGGTGGGGCAAAGCCGTTGCCCGATCGTCGATACCTGGTGGCAGACCGAAACCGGCAGCCACATGATTGCGCCGCTGCCTGGCGCCGTGGCGACCAAGCCCGGCTCCTGCACCTTGCCCCTGCCCGGCATCATGGTCGACATCGTGGACGAAGTCGGCCATCCGGTTGAGAAAGGCCATGGCGGCTTCCTGGTGATCGAGCGCCCCTTCCCGTCCCAGTTGCGGACGCTGTGGGGCGATCCCGAGCGCTTCAAAAAGACCTATTTCCCAGAGGAATTGGGCGGCAAGTACTATCTCGCCGGCGATTCTTCCCATCGCGACAATGACGGCTATTACTGGATCATGGGCCGTATCGACGACGTATTGAATGTTTCCGGACACCGTCTCGGGACCATGGAGATCGAGTCCGCCCTGGTGGCCAATCCGCTGGTGGCTGAAGCTGCCGTGGTCGGCAAGCCGCATGAAATCAAGGGTGAGTCCGTGGTGGCCTACGTGGTGCTGAAAGGCATCCGGCCCGAGGGTGAAGCAGCCCGGCAGATTGCAGCGCAACTGCGTGACTGGGTGGGCAAGGAGATCGGCCCGATTGCCAAGCCGGATGAAATCCGTTTTGGCGATAATCTGCCCAAGACGCGTTCGGGAAAAATCATGCGCCGTCTGTTGCGTGCGCTGGCCAAGGGCGAGGAAATCACCTCCGACACGTCAACCCTTGAAAATCCGGCGATCCTGGAGCAGCTCAAGGCCGCAGTTAAGTAAGCGATACCCGGCGTATAATTGAACCGCAGTGGAATTTTTCCTCTGCGGTTTTTTTATTTCAAGAAGCTATGCTCATAACCACCGCTCGTTGGCTGCACCGTTTTTTTGTCTCAGCACTGATCCTGAGCGGTCTGGTTTTTGCCGGAATTGTGTTGGGCCTGCGCTACTGGCTGCTGCCCAATATCGCCGACTACCGTGAAATTATCGCCAGCTCTATCAGCCAGGCAGCCGGGCAGCGTGTAACCATTGGCATGATAAATGGTGGTTGGGATGGGTTGAGGCCGCACCTCAACATGCGCGAAGTTGATGTCTATGATGTCGCTGGTAATCCTGCACTGCGCCTGGAGCACATCGAAGGGACGCTGGCCTGGTGGAACCTGGCGTGGGGCGAAATCCGCCTCCATTCACTGGAGATTGACCGGCCCAATCTGGCGCTGCGCCGGACTGCCAGGGGTGAGATTTTTGTCGGCGGCGTGTGGGTCAATCAGCCCGGCAGCGAAAGCGGTTTTGCCGACTGGTTGCTGCGCCAGCATCGCATCATCGTACGAAAAGCGACCCTGACCTGGCAGGACGAGTTGCGCCAGGCCCCTTTGCTGGAGCTTGATCAGCTTGATCTGCGTCTGGAAAATCGCGGCAAGCGGCACCGCTTTGGCCTGCACGCAGTACCGCCTCCGTCTCTTGCCTTGCCATTTGATCTTCGCGGTGATTTGAAAGGAAATGATCTGGGAGATATTTCGGGCTGGTCGGGTACGCTTTATGCCCGGCTCGACTATACCGATATCAGCCAGTGGAGAAGCTGGATGGACCTGCCTTTCCAGCTGGAACGCGGCAAGGGGGGCGTCCGGGTCTGGCTTGGCCTGGATGGCAGGAAGCTGAAAGGTCTGACCGCAGACGTGCAACTCAAGAATGTGCTGGCGCGCTTGCGCCCCGACTTGCAGCAACTGGATATGGCAGTGCTTGGCGGGCGCCTGAGCCTGGCAGATCTTGCGCCGGGACAACTGTTTCAGGGCAGTGAATTCTCTTTTCTCCTGCAAGATGGCACGGCCTTCGGTCCATCCAGGGCGAGCCTGAAATTAGTCCCTGCGCGTGGCAAGAAACCTGCTCAGGGCGAACTGAAAGTGGACCGTCTTGAACTTGCTCCATTAGCCGTGCTTGCCGATTATTTGCCTGTGAATGGCGAAATGCGGGCTGCCTTACGGCAAGTGCAACCCAAAGGCGCGCTGTACGATTTATCCGCCAGTTGGAATGGCTCATGGCCGGAGTTGCAGCGCTATGAAGTCAAGGGCAAATTCACCAATCTCGCAGCCGGTTCCTATGCGCTTGATTCAGGCGCTCAACTGCCGGGATTCGTCAATTTGAGCGGACATCTGGATTTCAGCGAAAAAGGCGGGGCGCTGAATCTCAACTCGCGCAAGCTCAGCCTGATTTTCCCCAAAATGTTTGATCATGCGCTGGATCTGGACATCCTGACTGCCCAGTTGGGCTGGAGCAAAAAAGGGGGGCAGCATGAATTCAAGCTGGGCAGTGCGTCGCTCGCCAACGCGCATCTGGCGGGAACCGCTTTCGGCAGCTACCGCACCAGCAGCGAGGGGCCGGGCCAGATCAATCTGAGCGCCCGGTTCAATCGCGCGGATGCGCGTTTTGTCAGCCACTACATGCCGCTGGTGGTAGGTGAGGACACGCGCAACTGGCTGGCCCGTTCCCTCAAGGCAGGGCATGCCAGCGATGTGCAATTGAAGCTGAAGGGTGATCTGGCAAAATTCCCCTTCGAGGATGGCAAATCGGGCCTGTTCGAAGTGGCTGTCAAGGCGAATGGCGCCCGGCTTGAATATGCGCCGGCATGGCCCGGGATCGAAGACATCGCTGTCGATCTGCTGTTTCGCGGCAAACGCATGGATATATATGCCCATGCGGGCCATACCCATGGCATGCAGCTCGGCAAGGTCCATGTCCAGATACCGGACCTGCTTGCCATGGAAGAAATGCTTCTGGTTGATGGCGAGGCCCAGGGGCCGACCCAGGACATGCTGAAATTCATCGATCAAAGCCCGGTCAACGATATGATCGACGGCTTCAGCCAGGGCATGCAGGCCGACGGGAAAGGAAAACTCAATCTCGCCCTGAAAATTCCCCTGCGCCGTCTGGACGACATCAGTGTGGCTGGCAGTTATCTGTTCCAGAACAACAAAGTGATGCTGGGCGAGGGGATGCCTGCGCTGGAGCAAGTGAACGGTGCGCTCCGGTTTACCGGTTCATCGGTTGCCATTCAGGGCCTGTCAGCCCGGTTTCTTGGCGGTCCTGCCTCCATCAATGCCTCGACTCAACAGGGGCTGATCCAGATCAATGCAAATGGCAAGGCAACGGCCGAGGGGCTGAGCAGGGCCTTCCCGCATCCGCTGCTACAGCGTTTGCAGGGAAGCGCGAACTGGAATGGCTCGATTGCCTTGCGCAAGAAACTGGCCAACGCGATCTTTACTTCCAGCTTGAACGGCATGGGCAGCACCCTTCCTTTGCCGTTTAACAAGCAGGCGGGGGATAGCGTCATGTTACGGCTGGAACGCAAGGCGGCGACGCTGGAACAGGATGTCATCAGTTTCAGCTATGGCAATGTGCTGGCGGCACAATTCGCAAGAAGTCAGCAATCCGGCCAGATGAAGGTGGAGCGTGGCGTCATTCGTCTGGGTGGCGGCCCGGTGGAGTTGCCAGCGAATGGCATCTGGTTGAATGGCTCGCTGCCATACCTGGATATCGATCACTGGCGTGAATTGACAAATGGGAGCGGGGGTAATGGCGAGGGCCTCGCCCTGGATGGCGCCAATTTGAAACTGTCTGTGCTCGACGCTTTCGGAAGGCGTTTCAAGGATCTGAGCGTGAATGCCTGGAAGCTGAATGACGGGTGGCAGGCTGCGCTTGAAAACCGGGAAATGAGCGGCAGCGTCAACTGGAAGCAGGGGGGGGCAGGACATGTGAACGGGCGCTTCAAGTCGCTTTCCATTCCTCCTGCGGCGCCACCCAAGCTGAGTGCGCCGGTCACGGTCAGCGAAAGCACGGAATATCCGTCGCTGGACATCATTGCCGACAATTTCAGCATTCGCGATAATCAGCTGGGGCGGCTGGAGCTTGTTGCCGCGCCGAGCGGACGAGACTGGCGCATCAACAGGCTGAAGTTGAATACGCCGGAAACCACGCTTTCACTCGATGGCATCTGGCAGAACTGGGTGCAACAGCCGAGGAGCCAATTCAACCTGCAACTCGAAACCAGTGATATCGGCAAGCTGCTGGCGCGCGTGGGCCACCCCGACAGCGTCAAGGGGGGCAAGGCAGTGCTGAAAGGGCAGCTTTCCTGGAATGGCAGTCCGGCCGATATTCATTATCCTTCCCTGAGCGGCACGATGTCGCTGGAAGCAAACCGGGGGCAATTCCTGAAAATCGAACCCGGGATCGGCAAACTGTTGGGGATTTTGAGTTTGCAGGCGCTGCCACGGCGTATTACCCTCGATTTTCGTGATGTATTCAGCGATGGTTTTGCTTTTGACGATATTTCCATGAACGTGAAAGCCAGTCAGGGTGTCGTCAGCAGCAATGATTTCAAGATGGATGGACCCGCAGCCAAGGTCAGCATGCAAGGCGAAACCAGTCTGGCTAACGAAACACAAAATTTGCGGGTGCGCGTGGTGCCGGTGCTGGGTGATACGGTTACCAGCGCGGCAGCCTTTTTGGGTGGACCCGTGGTGGGCTTGACGACATTGCTGGTGCAAAGAGTGCTGAAGGACCCGATCGGGCAAATAATTGCCTATGAATACAGCATTACCGGAACATGGGATAATCCGGTGGTGGCCAAGCTAAAGAGAAATAGCGGGGATGGCAAGATATGGGAAAGTGGCAGTTAGTGTTAACAGGCCCCGGCTTCAAGTCTTGAATTCAAGCTTGTCGGCTGCATAGTTGAAACACCAGAGAAACCAATGAGGAATCCATGAACAGCAAGGCAAAATCCAGTTTCGCGAAACCCAAGGCGCGCACCACCATGCTGAAAACGGCTCCGCCGCCAGGATCCTGCCGGGTTGCCGCCATCCAGATGGCTTCCGGTCCGAATGTGTCCGCCAATCTGGCTGAAGCCGAACGCCTGATTGCCGCAGCCGTAAGTCAGGGCGCAAAGCTGGTGGCCTTGCCGGAGTATTTCTGCATCATGGGTCTGAAGGAAACGGACAAGGTCGCGGTGCGTGAAGCCGAAGGCAAGGGGCCGATCCAGAAATTTCTCAGTGCCCAGGCAAAGAAACACAAGATCTGGCTGGTGGGCGGTTCGATACCGCTCGAAGCCTCGACCCCCGGCAAGGTGCGAAACAGTTGCCTGGTTTATGACGACAAGGGCAAACTTGCCGCGCGCTACGACAAGATTCATCTTTTTGGCCTTGATCTGGGCAACGAGCATTATCGTGAAGAGGAAACCATCGAGGCCGGTGACCAGGTTGTCGTGCTGGATACGCCATTCGGCCGCATTGGCTTGTCAGTCTGCTACGATCTGCGTTTCCCCGAGCTTTACCGTGCCATGAAGGATGTCGATCTGATTGTGCTGCCTTCCGCTTTTACCGATACCACGGGGAAAGCGCATTGGGAGACCCTGGTGCGCGCCCGAGCGATCGAAAATCTGGCTTATGTCGTGGCGCCCGCCCAGGGCGGATACCATCTGTCCGGACGCGATACGCATGGCAACAGCATGATCGTCGACCCGTGGGGCGTTATTCTGGACCGCTTGCCACGTGGCTCCGGCGTCGTGATCGCGAATGTCAATCGCGGCTATCAGGCCAGCCTGCGCGCCAGTCTGCCCGCCCTGCAACACCGCACCATCCACCAATGCTGAAGAATCCTACATGACCGTACAAACACAATCGCAGCAAGCACCGATCGAACCCGGCACCCTGTTCGCCACCGCGGAAAGCACGCTGCTCAAACCCTATCATCTGGATGAAGCCCGGCTGCAACAGGTGTTCGGCCAGATCATGACGCATCAGGCCGACTATGCCGACCTGTATTTCCAGTACAGCCGCGCTGAAAGCTGGAGCCTGGAAGAAGGGCAGGTCAAATCAGGCAGCTTTGATATCGATCAGGGTGTCGGCGTGCGTGTAGTGAGCGGCGAGAAAACGGCTTTTGCCTACTCCGACGAAATCAGCCTGCCCGCGCTGACCCAGGCAGCCGAAACCACGCGTGCCATCGCCCGTCAGGGCGGAGAAGGGCGAACACATGCGCTGCGGCGCGCCATGGGGCACGGCCTGTATCTGCCACACGACCCCATTGCCAGCCTGAACGATGTGCAGAAGGTAAAACTGCTGGAAAAACTGGAACGGATCGCCCGTTCACTGGACCCGCGCATCACCCAGGTAATGGCCGGACTGGCCGGGGAATACGAAGTGGTCATGGTGGCCCGCAATGACGGCCTGATGGCGGCCGATGTACGGCCTCTGGTGCGCCTGTCCGTACAGGTCATCGCGGAGCAGGACGGACGCCGCGAACAGGGTAGCGCGGGCGGCGGCGGACGCTTTGATTACGCCTATTTCAGCGATGAAATATTGGAACAGTATGCGAAGGAAGCCGTGCACCAAGCGCTGATCAACCTGGATGCCCGCCCAGCGCCAGCGGGCGCCATGACCGTGGTGCTGGGGGCTGGCTGGCCCGGCATTCTGCTGCATGAAGCCATCGGGCATGGCCTGGAAGGCGACTTCAACCGCAAGGGAAGCTCGGCTTTCAGCGGACGTGTCGGAGAAAGGGTGGCGGCGGATGGCGTGACCGTGGTGGATGACGGGACTATTGCACGGCGCCGCGGCTCCCTCAATGTGGATGACGAGGGCAACCCGACCCAGTGCACCGTGCTGATTGAAAATGGCATTCTCAAAGGCTATCTGCAGGATTCGCTCAACGCGCGCCTGATGGGGGTTGCGCCGACCGGCAACGCGCGGCGCGAGTCCTTTGCCCACATCCCCATGCCGCGCATGACCAATACCTACATGCTCAACGGCGACAAGGATCCGCAGGAAATCATCGCTTCGGTCAAGCACGGCCTGTATGCAGCCAATTTTGGCGGCGGACAGGTGGATATCACCAGCGGAAAATTCGTTTTTTCTGCCGCCGAGGCCTACATGATCGAAGACGGAAAAATCACTTATCCGGTAAAAGGCGCCACCCTGATCGGAAATGGCCCGGATGTATTGACCCGGGTCTCGATGATCGGCAATGACATGAAACTGGACCCTGGTGTCGGGACCTGCGGCAAGGAAGGCCAAAGCGTTCCGGTTGGCGTCGGGCAGCCGACGCTGCGCATCGATGGTTTGACCGTCGGCGGAACGGCGTGAGGTTTTTTGCAGTCGCGGCTCTGGCCTGCGTTGCGCTATCCGTGAATGCAGCACCGGCTGAGTTGTCATCCGAGCCGGATACCCCTCATTATTTCGAATATTTCGATCCTGAACAAAAGCCCTGGCAGCCAGGCCAGGCGCTCAACATTGAAGAAGTCTTCAAGAATTATCAATATTTTGAAATCCGCTTTTTGAACAACGGAGCTGAAATTCGGGTCCGGCGATATATCCAGAACCAACGGGAGGGGGAAGTGCGCTACCGTGTCTTGCCGGATGGCTCGCTGGCTAAAATCAGTCAGTGATACAAATCGGTGCGGGTGCACCAGTCCTGTGCGTGTTCCCGCAGCATGTCCTTGACATTTCTGTGGCGCGGGGAGAACATCACCCGCCTTGAAACAAATGATCTCCGGTGCATGCCTGAGTGCGTTCCTGGCTGATTTATTTCATTCGTTTCACAGCTGGAACATAAATTGCATCGTTTTTAATCGCAGTTCTCAGTAAAATACATTTCATGACAAAAATCCGTCATGTTGCGGCAATATTATTTACGCATAATTTAAATTTTTGGAGCAAATATCATGGTTGACGCAAAAACTGAAACAGCGGCAAAAGTCAAAAAAGTGGCCGCTTCGAGCGCCAAGACTGCAACCGTAAAAGCGGCAGCCAAGCCGGTAGCCGCGGCGAAACCCGCCAAAGCGGTAGAGCCCAAGGCAGCGGCAAAAAAACCAGCGGCGGCAAAACCCGCAACTAGCCGTGCCAGCAAGGCTAAAAGCCTCAAAAACGTGACGCCGGAGCAACGTTACCGGATGATTTGCGATGCAGCATACTTCAAAGCGGAAAGACGCAACTTTTCACCAGAGAACGAAGTTCAGGACTGGCTGGACGCTGAAGCTGAAATCAACAGCCTGCTCGGCATGTAGGCATTCCCGCAACCGTTATGGTTGCGGCGCTTCGCCTCCAGACGCACCCTTGAGGAATTCGTCGAACTCGCCCATGGAAATTTCCTCAACTTCCATGCCTTTGCGGGCGAGGTGGCGCACGTCGTAGTTTTCACCATGATTTATCGACTCCGCTTCCGCACCGGATTCACTGCCGGCGCTGAGTTCTGGAATTGTGGCGGCATGCTCGCCTGAAGACGGTTGATCCTGCGGATATCCAGGTTTTTCTTCGTAGTTATAATCGGCTTGTTCCGGTCCCGGATCGTCGCTCTCGTCCATCTTGAAACGCCAGAATACGGCAGGAACCTGAAACCCGAGCTTTTCCTTCAGATGGCGCTTGATCTGGATTTCGAGGATATTGGAAAACCGCAATTTCTTTTGCGGAATGGCCTGAATAAGCACCACCGGGTTGCATTCATAATCCAGGGTATAAACCTTGAAATTCACCACATCCCGGATTTCGAGGAAGCGGATTACCTCATTGTTGATGCTTTTCAGTGTGCGTTTGTCGATACCGCCGGGTTTGTCACTGGAGAGGAATGAAAACATGAACGCTGTTATCTCTATTTTTGATGGGACCCGGTTTATTTTATCACTTCATAACCGGCGTCATTGATTGCGCTCCTTAATTGATCCGTATTTGCCATGGACGGATCGTAGGCGATGACAACCTCGCCATTTTCCAGGGTGATATCCACGCCGCTCACGCCGGGAATCGGTTCCAATACGTTTTTCACGCTGCGCACGCAGCCCATGCAGGTCATGCCCTTGACGGTGAGAGTGATTTTTTCCATGTGAGGCTCCTTTGTAGTGTTGATCCCAGATTATCCATTAGGGCCAAAACACCGCTGTAGGAGCGGCGCCCTCGCCGAGATTCGCGCCGGGGGCGGCGCTCCTGCATGACCGTGCATTCCAATGGATAATCTCGGTTGATTATAGGTAGAGGCTATTGTAGCCTCATGGCTATTCAGCGCCAGCCAGAAGTAGAGTATTCAGGTACTGTTGGTATATAACGAAACATTATTCTGCTGCCCAGAGTTCCATACCGTGAACGGATGGATGCGGGGTCAACCGGTTGATTATTGTTCCAATCTTTCTGGAAAAAAGACAAGCATGATGAAAATCTCTACCCTGCTTGCAGGCCGTGCCGTGCCATTCGGCCCGCCCGGCCATCTAAGCGCCATCCACAAAATACCTGTGGCGGGCCGAATCCGGATCGCGACCAACGGCCTGGTGTGTGACCAGCAAGGCGACACCGAAAGGCATGGCGGGCCAGAAAAGGCGCTGCACCACTACCCCCTGGATCATTACGCTACCTGGCTCGCCGAACACCCGGAGTTTGCAGCTCTGCTGGAACATCCCGGTGCATTCGGCGAGAATTTCTCCACTACTGGAATCAGTGAGGAGCATGTCTGCATCGGCGACATCTACCGTGCCGGAACAGCGCGGGTGCAGATTTCTCAAGCCCGCCAGCCATGCTGGAAACTCAATGTACGCTTTTCCGACCCCAGGATGGCGCGCATGGTGCAGGAAAGCCGCCGCACCGGATGGTATTACCGCGTGCTCGAAGCTGGCGAAGTAGAAGCTGGCGATACGCTGGAACTGCTCCAGCGCCCCCACCCCGATTGGCCACTGTCGCGCCTGCTGCACTGCTTTTACGCGGATACGCTTAACTACGAGGCGCTGCGTGAAATCGCCGCGCTGGACCTGCTCGCCGAATCGTGGCGAAAAATCGCTGTCAACCGGCTTGAGCAGCGCGGAGTGGAGTCATGGTTGCGACGCCTCACCCGCCCGGCCAGCAAATGAAAGCAGGAGATAAATATCAGTCAGACTGGGGCTGTCGCGCCGCCAAAATGCTTTGCTCCTGGATGGCAAACGCATAAAGTTCATATGACATTAGTTTTTCCACCGGGCATGGCGCAGTTGTTGGTATTATTGGCGCCAACTGGCGCCGGCAAGAGATCAATCGTCGAGCTGCCCAGCCTGCGCAGCCGACCAAGACAAATGCCAGATCGCCGTTGCAGCATAAAGCCATTGTTTGACCAGAATCTCTAACTCCCAAGGAGCCCTGAAGATGAACCTCACAATTGAACAAATCGCCGAGGAGGCGCTTTCCCTCCCTAGCGAAGCACGTGCTTTGCTTGCTGATCGCCTTGTTGAAAGTCTTGATCCCTTGGAGGACGGCTACATACGGCAGCTTTGGGCTGCTGAAGCGCGCACCCGCCGCGATGACGTCAGGAGTGGCCTGGTTAAAACCATTCCGGGTCAGGAAGCGCTGGATCGCGTCCGGAAATCAGTCACACGATGAGATTCGAGTTTCACCCGGAGGCTCTGGTCTTGCCGGTCGCCTAGCGGGAAACTGAGAATCCGTGACTGACCCCATTATTCACATTGACCTTGAAAAAAAATAGATAATAGGTTGCAAAAGGTTGCCTTATGGTGCATAACTGAAACATTTATGGGGGGGTAATCCTTATGTCTACAGCGCTTAAATTGTCAGATGAATTGATTGAGCTCGCAAAGCCACACGCAGCGGCAAAACACCGTTCCGTGCCGAAGCAGATTGAGTATTGGGCGCGTTTGGGTAAGGTGGTCGAGGAAAATCCAGAGCTACCTTTACAGTTCATCCAAGACACGCTGCTAGGGCTTGAAGAAGCCAAGGCCGGGCAACTTTCTGAATACAAATTCGGTGCGTGATTAATTTGAAAATCATAACAACACCGTCCTTTGATAAGGCCGTGAAGAAGCTGCCTTCCCAAGGGAAAAAAACGGTCGATGATGCTGTGCGCGTGATCGTGGCAAAGCCAACGATCGGCGAGGCCAAAAAAGGAGACTTGTTGGGCGTGCGTGTTTACAAATTCAAGATCAACAAACAAGAAATTCCTTTATCGTATAGCGTTGGCAGCGATGAATTGTTGCTGATTGCATTGGGTTCACATGAGAATTTTTATCGTGATATGAAGCGATGAAAACAAAATCGCTACCCTCTGACAGCAGGCGGTCAGAAGTGATTGTGTTCCCGGCGAATGACCAGCTTGCGGCGCCTGAAATGGTCGCGCGCAGATAGCATTGGATGGCCTCATCTATCGACTTTAACAATACCCAAAATAAATTTATGCTTCGAGCCAGGAAATAAATCCCCGGTTTTAATTGTGACTTGGGAGCCTAATTGGGAAAGCATGGCTTGCACAGATTCCGTAGTGAAAATTTGTTGATGCTCCAGTTCTTCATGGGGGTGCATCGTATCGTTGGGCACGCTACACATAACAATGCCGCCGGGGCGAACAATACGTGCCATCTGTTGTAGTGTTTTTTCAGGGTAATCCAGATGTTCAAAGACTTCAGTAGCAACAGCAACGTCGAAAGTATTGTCAGGTAAAGGTATCTTTGGTAATTGGCTGACAACGGTATTGAAGCCTTCTTTCTTTAATTGATCGCAGGCCCAGCTTGAAAAATCCAGGCAAGTAAGTTCTGCGTCGCGTTGTTGCTTGATCAGTTTGGAAAGCCTCCCTACACCGCAGCCAACATCAATAACCCTGGCTTGCTCTGGAATTTGTTCCAGAATTAGCGCAAACAATTCTTCGTAATTTCTTTGGCAGGAATCATTAGCCCATTCTTTGTTCCAATAGTCCGGTGTATTGATATTGGTGCGACCAAATTTGATGAGCTTATAGAGCTTGGGGGTTTTGGGGCGAACCTGATTTTCCAGCCAGATATTAAACTGATTTCGGATGCGCCATGGAATGATTTCTTTAAGTTTCATTTGTAAATCCTACATAGATTCAGAACCCCTGATCGGGTATCCTTCAAGCATACAGGTGTTATGCGATCGCAATTTGCATAACATCATAACAAATGTCTGTGGTTGGCGGCATTCACTGGTTTTCAAAAATCCCATGCTCAAATTTAAATTAATTGGCGTAGTTTCCGGTAATACGGATAGGTTCTAGTCGTGAGCCTCGGAGAAAAAATCCGCAGTGGCGCTAAATGGTCTTTTTTTGGCAATACGACTAGCCAGGTACTTGGTTTTATATTTGGTATCGTGCTCGCACGCTTATTGGCTCCCGCTGATTTCGGCGTACTGGTCACTATTTCGGTTTTTACCGGTCTTGCCGGGTTTATTGCGGGGGGGGGCATGGGGCAGGCACTGGTGCGTGCCAAAGAGGCGACAAAGCAGGATTACGACATTGTATTTACCCTACAGATCATCATTGGAAGCCTGATCTATGCTGCTTTCTTTTTTGCCGCTCCATGGTTCGCCACGTGGTATGACACCCCCCTGTATACCGATTTGTTACGAATCTCAGCGCTGTCTTTTATTCTTCGACCCTTTGTCAACCTGCCAAGCAGTATCCTGTTCCGGGAAATGCGATTCAAAGCACGTAACATTGCCGGAATTACCACGGTGTTTATCTCCAGTGCAGTAAGCATTGGTATGGCTTATACCGGCTATGGCGTATGGAGCTTAATTTTCGGCGGCATAGCCGGATCGGCCTCCAGTGCGCTCCTGCTGGCTTTTCTGGCAAAATGGCGACCCGGCTGGTCGCTTGATTTTCGGCGGGGAGGGGAGATTGCCCGCTATGGTTTGTTGTTTACTGCTACCGATTTTCTGGGGTACTTGCGGAATCAGGCCAGCATCTTCATTCTTTCCCGTACACTCGGCCCGGCAAGTGTTGGTTTATACAACAAAGGCGAAAGCCTGGCCAAAATGCCGCATTCATTCATTACGCATTCGGTTTACCAAGCACTGTTCCGGGCCATGGCTTCTGAACAGGACAATCTGGATAAATGCCGCTATCTCTTTTTCCGGAGCATCTCGCTGGTCGCGATTTATGCCACACCATTTTATGTGGGACTTTTCTGGCTGGCTGAACCGCTTATCAATGGTGTGTATGGGGCCAAATGGTCTGCGGCTGCTGCGCCACTCGTCATACTAACGCTCGCCTGGCCATTCTGGCTGATGGAAAACTTGTCGGGTGCGGTTCTCGCCGCGATGAACTGGCTGGGGCGCGAATTGCCCGTGCAAATTTCTACCCTCGTCATCACAAGTCTTGCCGTAATAATTGGGCTGCCCCATGGCATTGAAGGCGTTGCTTTCGGTATTGTCGGAGCAACCATTTACTGCGCCCTGCACATGCTCTGGCTTGCTATAAATTGCCTGAAGGCCAGTTGGTTGGACTATGTTCGCGCTCTCATCCCAGCTGCATTCCTGAATCTCATTCTGGCGGGCGTCCTGTTTCTTGTTGATCATGCATTACCCGCTAGTTTGCGTGCCAGCAATTTTATCTATATCGCAGTGATGGTTATTATGGGGTGCCTGGTGTACGCCCTATGCTTTCTCTACCTGCCTTTCACTTCGCTACGAGGAGAGCAGCAGCGCTGGAAAGCAATTCTGCTACTAAATAAAACCTCGATACCATGATGTTTATCTTTCTGTGTAGAGCAAGTTTCATGTAGGTTGGGTTAGTGGCCTTATCGCGTAACCCAACAAACCAAAACCTCAAAACCTTGAGATCGACAATAAAAAAACGTAACACTTGTCATATTTGAATATGAACCTTCACGCTGATAAACTTTGGGCGGCATTATAAAAAAATATCTGCCAACAAATCGAACTGTTCGCGTTATCGCGTTAACCCTCTATCCAGTTCCATAAACAGAAAATATGCCTCAAACGCTGCTAATTTCAATTGTCATGCCATGCCACAATGGTGCCGCTCATGTTGCAGGAAGTGTATTAAGTGTTTTAGATCAGACATATAAGAATTTTGAGCTGATTGTGGTAGACGATGGGTCTGTGGATGAGAGTCTCAAGATCCTGGACACGTTTGACGATCAGCGAATAAAGGTGTTTTCTCAGCCGCACTCGGGCGTTAGCCGAGCCAGGAATTATGGAATCAGCAAAGCCAAGGGAGAATATATGGCTTTTCTTGATAGCGATGATACATGGGAAGCATCGTTTCTTGAGCGAATGGCAGCTTCTCTTGAGCAGAATCCAGATGCGGCTCTGGTCTATTGCGGCTGGCAGAACCTTGGGGTAGAGGGGGGGCGCGGTAAGCCTTTTATTCCACCAGCCTATGAGGCTCCGGAAAAGCACTTGCTTCTATTGGTGGAAAATCGTTGGCCCATCCACGCTGCGCTAACCCGGAGCGAGGCTATTCGCAAAGCGGGCGGTTTTGATGAGCGTTTTGTGATTGGGGAAGATTACCTGCTTTGGCTGCGGATCGCTTGTTTCAATATCATTACAAGAGTCCCTGAGGTTTTGGCTTACTATCATCATCATGGCGGTGTGCAAGCCACGAAAAGCAAACTACGTCGGGCGCGGGAGGTCTGGCTGGTGAAACGCGCCTTTCTCAAGGAGCATCCTGAATTGGCGAAAAAGCTTGGGCGTAAGAAAGTAAGAGAAATTACTCACGGGAGCCTTCTGGAGTGGGGGTATGTGCATTACTGGAAGAGGGATCTGCCTGTGGCCAGAAGCATTTTCAGAATTGTAATGCGGTACGGTTACGGATCACTTAAGGATTGGATGTATATGTTGCCAGCCTTGCTTCCGCAACGGTTGCATCAACTGTTTATTGCCATGCTGTCATCAAAGGCACGGTAACTTTAAGTGATAACTTTTTTTATTTTAAATTCCAAAGTAATTACCCTGGGGATGTAATCGTGGGAATCTATCAAGCGATTCTAGAAACCCCCTTTATACCCTGGCGATTGCGGCACGCGCTGGAGGTCTGGTCGGAAACACGGGGGTGGCGTGAGTACCCGGCGCTGTACCGTTGGCTTCGCTTTGGCCAAATTTCAGACCCAATCAGCCAAGTGACATGCGGGCCCAAGCATCATTTCTTCGGCTACTATGACAAGCCGCCGTGGAATGCTTCGGGCAGTTTGATGCTGGCACACGAGGCCGAATTTAACGATAGGCCGCCAGGTGACGAGGATAGTGTCGCTATTGGTATTGTTCGTTTGGATCAGGGTAATCGCTTTGAACCTCTCGGGCAGAGCAGCGCCTGGAACTGGCAACAGGGTGCGATGCTGCAATGGCACCCCGCCGATCCGGAGAATCTCTTGTTACACAATGATCGCCGTGATGGGCAGTTCGTGTGCGTGGTACGCGACAAGACAGGGAGGGAACTTGCTGAACTCAACCGGCCAATTTACGCTGTCTCTCCCGATGGCCGCACCGGATATAGCCTTAACTTCGCGCGTTTGCATACCCACCGCCCTGGTTATGGCTATGCGGGATGCTCAGACCCTTGGGCTAATGATCCCCACCCGGACGGGGATGGGCTTTATCGGGTTGACCTTGCGAATGGTCAATCGGAATTGATCATCTCGCTACATCAGCTTGCTCATACGAACCCTTCACCCGAAATGGCGGGCGTGTTTCACTGGATTAATCATATCCAGATCGCCCCTGATGGGAAGCACTTTGCCTTTTTTCATATCTGGCGGGTGGGTGAAAGCGGCTGGCACGTTCGCCTCTACACTGCCGACGCGAACGGAAAAAATTTGAATTGCCTGCTCTCAACCGAATTTGTCTCGCATTATGATTGGCTGGACAACGAGCAAATCCTTATCTGGGCGAAGGATTCCGATAGCCGGGGGCACTTCTGGTTGTTGCGAAATGGCAGCGATGAACGCAAGGTTATCGGGGGTGGCGAACTCACCGAAGATGGGCATTGCAATTTTTCTCCAGATCGCCGCTGGGTGCTAAACGACACCTATCCCGATGGCTACGGACTGCGAACCCTGATGCTTTACGCTTGGCCGGATGGCCCCAGAGTGGATATTGCCCGGCTTTATTCCCCGAAGGAGCGCTGGTGGGGCGAGATTCGTTGTGACCTGCATCCCCGCTGGAATCGCGACGGTAGGCAAGTTTGCATAGACTCGGTGCATAATGGCGAACGCCAAATGTACCTTGTCGATGTCGGCCGGATTGTTCAAAAGTAGCCATGAACCGTGCACTGATTCTGATGTATCACGCCATCGACGAACCACGCAGCGCGGCTGAAGCACGCTTCTGTGTGACGCCGGCAGCCTTTCACGCGCAGATGGCGCATCTCGCTGGTTCGGGATATACGCTAATTTCCCTTGCCGTATTGGTCAATGCAATCAAGTCAGGAAACGCCATTCCGGTCAACAGCGTCGTTGTCACTTTTGATGACGGCTTCGAGTGCTTCCGGCGTAACGCACTACCAGTGCTCACAGAATTCCGTATTCCGGCCACGCTGTTTGCGGTGGCGGGGCTTCTGGGCGAAAAGAATTTCTGGATGCAGGCCAAGGATTGGCCAGAGCGCCGACTGATGAGTACAGAAGATATTCGCTCCATACACGGCGCTGGCGTAACAATTGGTTGCCACGCTCTGACCCATATGCCGATGACGACAATGTCTAACGCCCAATTGGTGGAGGAAACCGCTGGCGCCCGTCGCATCCTGAGCGATGCGCTCAATACTGATGTATGCCTTTTTGCTTACCCACATGGCGCACAAGGTGAACGTGAGCGGCGTGCCGTCGCAGATGCGGGGTTCATTGCCGCTTGCTCAACCGATCCGGGATTCAACCGCAGTCAGGCCGATCTTTTTGCCCTGCGCCGCATAGACGTATATGGTGACGACTCTCTTTCTGGCTTCCGCCGCAAGTTGCAGTTTGGCGCTAACCGTGTCAGTCTCAGTGATATCGCCCGCTATTACCTCAATCGGATTGTGAGTCCTTTCCATGTCTGAAACGGTGTCTCAATCGCCACTACCCTTCGTAAGCGTCGTTGTGCCTGCCATGAATTGTGCCGAAGACGTGCAAGGCTTTGCTGATGCCATGCTGCGCCAGGATTACCCAACTGATCGTTTTGAAGTCATCGTGGTGGACAATGGATCTTCCGATGACACATTTGAGCGTGTTCGCGCTGCTGGGTTGATCGCGCTGCAGCGCAAGGAAAAAGGCCGTGCGCGGGCACTAAATACCGGGGTCGAAGCCGCCCAGGGCGAAATCATCCTCACCACGGACCTATCTTGCCGTGCAGAACCGGACTGGATTCGTGCGGTTGTTGAGACTTTTTCCGCCTACCCAACAGCAGGCTGCGTGGCGGGCGAGATCAAACTACTGAAAACACATGAAAACGCGGTGATCCGTTTCCAGGAAAGGAACAGCTACATGTCCCCCTTGCTCGCTTTGAATCGAATCCACTTTCCGTATATGCCCTTTGCCGATGGCGCCAACGCCTCATTCCGTAAGCGCGTGTTCGAGGAGATCGGCGGTTTCGAGGAGAGCTTCGTGAAGGCCGCTGACGTGGAAATCTGCTATCGCATGTTGGTGCTAACCGATTACTTATTGGTCTTCAACCGCGCGGCGCTGATGTGGGAGCCGGGCGAACCATCGCTTCGAGCCCTCTTGCATCAGCGTTTCCGCATTGGATTGGGTTCTAACCTGTTACGCATGAAGTATCCTGCGTTGCACGCTGTTCTAGGATCAGGCTTTAGCTTACGTAGGTCATACTGGCAATTGCGGCATAATTTCATCACCTCACTGCATTTGCACCGCCTTAATTTTGGCGCGCTCTTTGGATATAAGCGAGACGCAGCCATTGACGCAAATATCCGCCAACTCATGAACTGGTTCGATTGGTATGGCAGCCATTACGGTCGCTGGTGGTTGGATCGGCAAGGCATTCGTCCCACGCCAGTGGATGAAGCGTGTTTGCGCCGCTTCATGGAGCAACCGGAGCAGGTGCGGGAACGCGTGCTTCTAGTGGATATTCCTATTGGAAAAGGAACATGATTCGGTTGGCACTGCGGTTGAGCGATCTCCTCCTAGACTAGGTAATCTAGGAATTGAGAACAGTGATTGTCTCCATTTTTGGTATGATGATGGGCTATCGTAAGCGCCAGCGAGAAGTATCTGCATGATACGTTTGCTTTGTGACTCCAGTCATTATTACTATTTACTATCTAAATGATTTCATGGGACCTGGGGGTGCAAGCCCCCGTTTTTATATGGCATATTTACAGGAATTGTCCGCTTGGGTGAGTCATCAGCCCCTCTCTATTGACCGGGCCAGAATTTATTTCAATTGTAGGTTGGGCTTTAGCCCGACAATTCGGACTGAAGTCCGACCCACAGCTCAAGCATTAAATGGCCGCATCAATAGTGTACGGTTGATATATGTAGCAAAAAACATAAATGGATCGGTTATGTGGAAACTGGTTCCCTCGAGATTCAATCAGTTGAGCCAGTTGAGCAGCCTCAAGAAATTAGCCCCGTGCCATCCCATGAAATTGATATTTGGCCTCTTTTTCTCGTTTTTTCTTGTGTTCCTGAATGAGGATGCATTGGCGGAATACTCATTTTCACGCCATCCCACAACGGAGCAGGGCTGGAAAAGCCTCCCGCCCTATTGCAAAGTAAAAGTTCTTAATATCCAAGCAGAAGTACCTACATGGCATAGCGCACTAGGACCTGTATTTATACATATCCATCACTATTGCGCTGGTCTGAATTTCATGAACAACTACTATAAGAGCCGAACCAAAGAGGACAAAAAATTTAGTTTGGAAAGTGTTGTTGGCGAGGTCAGTTATATGATCGATAAGACCGACGATGATGAAAAAATGCGCCCGACATTCTATGTGGCCAGAGGAAAGGCATTGCTATTATTAGGCCGGACCCCTGAAGGCATTAACGACATGATGAAGGCAATACGGCTAAATCCTCAAACCACTGAAGCCTATATTGCGCTAGTCAGGCACTTTAATGATGTGCATCTGAAAGAAGATGCGCTACGATTTGCCACCGATGGCTTGCGCTATTTGCCCAATTCCAAAGCTCTGCAGCGGATTTATGATGAAATTGGCGGAAAGCGCCCCTACCCCGAGCCTCACGAGAAAAAAGAAGAGACCAGCCCGCAAGCAAGCGAGAATTCCGCACAGGTGGAGGCAGATTTGTCGGCCATATCCAATGCGCCCACTGGCGCCCCCAATGATCCTGAAGACAGCCAGGCTGCAAAAGAGCCATTGCCAGACAATTCATCTGGCAGCACCGCAATAGGCACCCCAAGCAATCCATGGTGCCGGTTTTGCACGGATTCCGATATCAAGCCGAAGTAAGGATGGCTGGAAGCGATGGTTCTACGAATATGAAGCGCCTAGCCATTCTGGTATGCACACACAATCGCTGGCATCTGCTGGAAAAACTGCTGCAATCCCTTAATTCGGCCAACCGGCCAGCGGGTTGGGATGTCAGTGTCCTGGTTGCCGCAAATGCCTGCACTGATGAAACGCATCGGTTGCTTGGTTCCTATCTCGAAGATAAAGCTGAAAATAATTGGCTGCCCCTTGAGTGGTTTGCTGAGCCGGTGGCGGGTAAATCCTTTGCTTTAAATAGCGCCATACCCCGCATTACTTCTGACCTGATTGCATTGGTAGATGATGACCATAGGATTCCAGCGGATTTTTTGGTCAAAATTTGCCGTGTGGCAGATGCCCAGCCCGATACGGCCCTGTTTTGCGGGAGGATTTTGCCTGATTGGGTCGGGACTGAGCCTGGCTGGGTGCGTGACGATGGGGACTACAAAATCTATCCGCCTCCGATCCCTTGTTTTGAATTGGGGGATACGGCCCATTTCGTGACTGGAGAAGAAATCACCCCCGGCGGCGGCAATTTGTTCATAAGGCGCGAGGTGTTTGGGCGGGTGGGTGAATTTTCTACCGAACTTGGGCCCCGTGGCCACGACTTGGGTGGCGGGGAAGATACGGCTTTTGTGCTCAAGGCTCTTGCTCAGGGGGTGCGGCTGTATTACTCCCCGGATATTGTTCAATACCATTATGTCGACCCGGAAAGGCTGAAGCCGGGTTTTCTCATGCGCTTTGCGTATCAGCGCACCTTTGCTTCCGCTCGCCTTGGGCCGGGCACCGGCAAGATGCCCGCCTATGTGTGGCGGAAGCTCACAACCTATGGCATCAAAGCGCTATTGTCATTGGGGGCGGACCGGCGACGGTTCTACATGATCCGAACGGCTGCGGCTCTTGGGGAAATAAAAGGGCTGTTTGAGGCCAATGCTGCTGCACGGCTGTCTCGGTCAGATGCGGGGAGGGGGGAAAGCCTTTCTGTAAGCGTGGGCGTCGCTGTGCCTGCCGTCCTTGGCGGCTTGGCGGCTTGGTGGGCGAGGCCGCTGGTGATGGAGGGGCTGCCAGTTGCCGCCAGTGTCGCTGCTCTGTGCGTGGCTGCTTTGCTGCTCAAATCGGTGCTGAATTTTTCGCGAACCGGGCCACAGCTCAAGTCGGAGATATTGCGCTACTACCTGCCTTATTCCTTGTATGCCTTGTCTCGCCTTGGTTTTTGGACTTTTGTGCTGTGCTTGTTGATGGCGCTAGCCGGAGTTACCTTTTATTCTTTCCTGGCTGCGGCCCTGGATTTTTCCTTCCATCGCGGGGTTGCGGCAGCCTTTGGTCTGTTGGGCGTTGCGATCGTGACGGGCTTGCAGTTTTGCCGTCATCTCCTGTACATCCCGGGCAGTATAGAGGCTTCTTCAAACTATCGGACGAGCCGTTTTTACCCGTTATGGGCATGGCTAACCCCCAGCCGGATCGAAGCCGCCAGGTATGCTTTGTTGCTTGCCTTTGCGGGCGCTGCGATTGCCGGTGGCGCGCGTGCCGGGCTCGAAGGCCAGATGGGATATGGCCTGGGGCTGCTTGCGGCGGCAGCGGCTTTTTTGATACCTGTAGTTCTGTGGCATGCAGGGAAAGAGCCGCGCCCTGTTCGCGCTGGGGCCGCAGCGGAAAGGCCAAACATTTTAATGATCGGGGCCGATTCCTTGCGCGCCGATCGCCTGGGGGTGAATGGCAATCCACGCGGCTTGACCCCCACGCTCGATGCTTTGGCCAAGCGTGGCGTGTTGTTGCAGCAATGCTTCGTGCCCTGCGCGCGCACGGCGCCCAGCCTTGCTTCCATGCTGAGCGGCCGGTGGCCTCATGGCCATGGTATTCGCGATAACTTTTCCATTGTGGACGAAGCTGATCTGGGCCGCGCGCCACTTCCTCACGTCCTGAAGGCGCACGGTTATCGTACGATTGCAGTGAGCGACTGGTGCGGTTCGGATCTTGGCAAGTTTCCGTTCGGGTTTGGTGAGATTGATCTGCCGCAAGATCAGTGGAATATCCGATACCTTATCCGGCAGGGTCCGAAGGATATTCGCCTGTTTTTGTCGCTCTTTACCCACAACGATTTCGGCCACCGCTTTTTGCCCGAGCTTTATTATCTGGCGGGTGTTCCGATGACTTCGGAGCTGGGCAGGCGAACTCGCGGTGCCATCAGCAGATGTGCGCGGGAAGGGAACCCGTTTTTTCTGAATGTATTCATGTCTGCCACGCATGCGCCTTTCGGTTCTGAATACCCTTATTACACTCAATATGCGTCCAAGGCGTATTCCGGATGTTCCAAATTTGTCATGAGCGGCCTCAATGAACCTTTCGAAGTGATTCAGCGCCAGAAACAGGGCAAGGAATTCTTTGATCTTGAACAAGTGCTGAATTTGTATGATGGCTGCGTGAGCAACTTTGACAACGAGGTTGCACGCACCCTTGATCATCTTGACCAGTGCGGCCTGACAGACAACACCATTGTGGTGATCTATAGCGATCATGGCATGGAATTTTTCGAACGGAAAACCTGGGGTCAGGGCAATAGCGTGATTGTCGACGATAGCTCCCGTATTCCCTTGATCATTGCCGATCCGCGTCGACCGAATGGCCAGGCCATCAACCATACCGTGCGCAGCATCGATCTTGCCCCCACGCTTCTGGATCTGGTTGGGCTGCCCATCCCCAATGAGATGCAGGGGGTTTCCCTGAAACGCTGCATCGACGGCGAGATTGATGATCCGGGCCTTCCCGCTTTTGCCGAAACCGGGATATGGGTGACCCGTGTCCCGAGTATGGAAGAAGATCACATCACTTATCCGGATCTGCCGGATCTGCTTGAGATTCCGGACAAGCGGGACGGAACAATGGCAATTAAAGCCGATTATCGTGATTTGATTGTTATGGCCAAGGATCGCATGGTGCGTACTGACCGCTGGAAACTCGTTCATCTTCCTATGAATGAGGGAGTTTCCCGCCAGCTATTCGACCTGGATAATGACCCGACATGCCTGAATGACGTGTCAGCCATTTATCCCGAAGCGATGGCCGAGATGAGCGCCTTAATGGAAAAATGGCTGGCGGAAGACACCCGAAAGCAGCACGGGAGACCTGATGCCCCCTGTTAACGAAAATCCTGGTTCGCATGGCGGCATGCGAGTAAGTGTCGTTATTCCTGCATACAACTCAGCGCGTTTTCTGCGGGAGACGATTGAAAGCGTGCGGCAGCAGACGGCTCCGGTGCATGAAATCATTGTCGTGGACGACGGTTCAACGGACGAGACAGAACAAGTCATTCATTCACTTGGCGAGGGCCTTGTTTACATACGTCAAGCCAATGCAGGGGTGTCTGCCGCGAGAAACCGGGGTATTGCTCAGGCTACGGGTGAGATCATCGCATTTCTGGATGCAGATGATCTATGGCTTCCTCAAAAGGTGGAAAATCAGGTCAGGGTTTTTCTAGGCAACCCGGATGTGGCGCTGGTCGCCACTGACAGGACTGATATTGATGCGCAGGGTGGCTTGCTGCTGGATTCGTTATTCAAAAAACAGGGGCTCTACGAGTTTTTTTCAGAATTGCGCGGCAACCCTGTTCCACTTGCATTGAGCCGCCTGGTGCAGGTGAATTTCATCCCCACCAGCAGTGTCATGGTTCGCAAGTCGGCGCTTGCGCAAGTTGGCGTTTTCGATACGGCGATCCGCTATGGGGAGGATCTTGAACTGTGGGCGCGTGTTGCGGCGCAATATCCCATCGCCTGCCTTCCGGAGGTGCTGATTCGCTATCGGCAGCACGGCAGCAATGCGACCCAGGCCACGGAAAAGCTTTTGCTCGACATGGTGCAAGTCATGAAACGTATCCGTGCATGGGGAGGCCCGGCTTTGCGCAAAGAGAAGTCGAATGCGGACCAGGCTGTAGCCCAGGCCCTGTGGGAACTGGGTTACTGGTATTTCACCTCGAACGCGCCACGACGAGCCTGCTCGCCATTTTTGGAAAGCTTCAGGGAAAATCCTTCATTACGCACCCTGATGTATGCTGGGTTTAGTTTGCTTCCACTGGGCGCAATCGGAAGTGCCCGGCGCCTGAAACTAAAAATTCTTGGTTGATTTTATGTCTATTGATAAGCGCAAAAAACGCATTCTTTACGTGGAAAATGGCATCGGCTACGGCGGCGCCATTATTTGCCTGCGGCATCTGGTGAGAAACCTGGACCGGAACAAGTTCGAGCCCATGGTGATCACCGGGCTCACCGGCCCGCAATATCGGGAGATCGTTACCGAAGCACACTGGAAGCATATCCCGGACCGGCGCCTGGATGTGGTGACCATGAAACGCAAGTTGCAGGCGGCGCGGTGGCCGGATGCATTGCCCGGCTTGCGATGGCTGGCAAACCAGGTGCTGTCAAGACTGGATGATGTGTTTAATTTCCTGCCGGCCTTGCTTCAGACACTGTGGGTCGTTCAGCGTTTTAAACCTGACCTGATTCATGCCAACAATGAACCTTTGTGTAATCGCTCGGCATTACTGGCAGGCAAAATGATGGGGGTCCCCATCGTTGCCCACGTCCGCGGGGATCAACAAGGTTCGATGCTAATGCACTCGTTCTTCAAAATGCCTGACTATTTCGTCACCGTGTCCCGCTGGGTTTCGGACAGCATCGGGCGTTTAGGCGTTCCGGCGGAAAAACGCACCTACATCTACGACGGGATTGAGCTCCACAAACTCAATGTGGCTGCCGATGGGCTAGCGTTTCGCAGACAGCATCTGCTTCCGGAGGATGCCTTCATCGTTGGCCTGGTGGGCTTGTTGATACCCTGGAAAGGGCAGATGGTTTTTATCGAAGCTGCAAGGCAATTGCTGCAAGAAATGCCGGATGCTATCTTCGCAATTGTAGGGGGCACGCCGGAAGAATGCCGGGCTTATGAAGCGGAGTTGCGGCAAATCGTGGAGCAGCCCGAATTGAAGGGCAGGGTGGTATTTACTGGCCATGTGAGCGATATGGCTGCGGTTTACAATGGACTGGATGTCGTGCTTTCGGCTTCGACTTCCCCAGAACCTCTTGGCACCATGATTATCGAAGCCATGACCATGGCTCGGCCCCTCATAGCCCCGGATCATGGCGGTGCCGTGGAAATGATCGAGAACGGCAAAACCGGGCTGCTATTCAAGGCGGGGAGTGCTAAGGATCTTGCCGAAAAAATTAGCACTCTTTACCGCGAACCGGTTCTGCGCAAGGATGTTGGGCAGTCGGCGCGCGCCCATGCGTTGCAGGCATTTTCTGTTGAGGAGCATGTCCGGCATATCGAGGGTGTGTACAAGCAACTGCTGAAAATGCCCTGAGTTTTAATCGCGGTGAATTATTTCAGGCGGTACAGGTGCTGAATGAATAGCAACACGCTGCGCATATACAATTATTGAATCAGTAAGAGGTATCAAAATGTCTATTGATGTGACACGCCAGACCGTTTGGCAACAGCTAAGCATTGACCGTGCATCCCGCTCCCGGTTGATGAATCAGAACCCATGTTGTCTCTGGTTAACCGGCCTCTCGGCATCTGGAAAATCCACCATTGCGGATTTGCTTGAAAAACGACTTCATGCCATGGGGCAGCACACATATTTGCTGGATGGCGATAACGTTCGGCATGGCTTGAATCGGGATTTGGGTTTTTCGGATGCCGACCGTATCGAGAATATCCGCCGGGTGGCAGAAGTGGCCCGGTTAATGGTGGATGCCGGATTGATTGTACTGGTTTCGTTTATTTCGCCATTCAAGGTTGAACGTCGCATGGCGCGTGATTTGTTTGGGGAGGGGGAGTTCATCGAGATTTTTGTCGATACCCCGCTGGCTGAATGCGAGCACCGCGACCCTAAAGGTCTTTACGCCAAAGCACGGCGCGGCGAGTTGAAGCAATTTACAGGGATTGATAGCGCATATGAACCGCCTGAAGCACCCGAGGTGCATCTTTTCCCAGATCAGAAAATGAGTGCGGAAAATTGTGCCGAGCAGATATTGGCGTATTTGGGGGCACCTCAGAAAACTGAAAAAAACGTACGGGAAGGTGACGAGTGACCTTCTCGGAAACAAGTTCTGCAAGAAGGCTGCGTAATAATGCGGCCATATCCAGCGGGCGCGGGCTTGGGATGTTCTCGAAAACCATTCTCCAAGCAGGATGAAACGGCGAGTTTCAAGAAGCCGGGATCAGGCGGCTCTGACCTCACTGAGCAGATCTGGGTGACGCTCCAGCACCTTGAGCAACTTCACCAAGGCCAGCGGTGGCCTGGTCTTGCCGGTCTCGTAGCGCGAGAAGGCATTGATGCCGCCGCCGAAAATTTCAGCCGCTTCGCGCTGGTCGAGAGCGAGCTTCTTGCGCACGCTGGTGATGAAGCCAGGATCGACGATGGCCGCATTCACCTGTTTCGAGAAGGTGCGCATCTCGCACATGACGCGGTCAGATTCCGTCGAATCCAGGATCGACTCGGCACAGGCCGGGCAGAAGTCAGCAGTCACCGCCGTAATGAGGGTAGTTTCACCCTTGTAGGTGTAGGGCAGGTCACGGGTGTCGTGGATCAGTTTCGCAGCGCCGCAAACAGGACATTTCATATTCATAGCTCCTTAAACACGATCAGCACGTCAATTAAATGAGTGGTAGAAACAATAGGCTTCATGACCGCATATGCTGCGTGAAGAAGGCGTTTCGCACGCCTTAGGTAAAAGTGAGAAAAAGAGTATTGGTGATTGCCTTAGGCTTGACCGAGCGCTATAGTCAGCCCGATTCTTCTGACTCGATCAAAAGTTAGGAGAATCAATTGAAAGAATACCAGAGTCTTTGTCATACGAAATGGGATTGCAAATATCACGTGGTATTTATACCGAAGAGGCGAAAGAAAATGATTACTACAGGTGTTGAGCAGTGCTAAGCATAATTGGTAGATTCCTTTCCTCAATAATTATCAAAAATCCAATTTTTATTGTGGGAGGTAGCCGATCGGGCACCAGTGTCCTGGTTCAGGCTCTCGGAAAGCATAAACTGATTTACAGCTTCAAGGGAGAAGATCCGTTTATCACGGATATCGGGGGCATGGTTTACAATTTGGAATATGCTTCTGAGCGTGAGATCAATTACTATAAAAATTCTCTCAGGGTTAGCCACAGTTATATTTATGACAATCTTCGCCGTCTAAGTTATGAGAGCGCGTTCGGAAAAAACTATGGTTTGATGCGAATGCTGAAAGATATGGTGCATCGCGAATTTAATCCTGTCGCCAAGAAATTCTGGTGTGCCAAAACATTTCCGAATGAAAATGTGGCAAAGGGTTTAGTAAAGATTTATCCCAGTGCGAAATTTATACTGATACATCGCAATGGGATTAATGTTGTGCATTCACGCACTCAATTTCCCGGTTTCCGGGACTTGGATTTTCGAAGTCAATGTGAAGAGTGGGCTCATAGCGAAAACCACTTTGCTTACCTGTTCGAGCATGAAAGCGCCATTGTCATCAAGCATGAAGATTTGATCGAAGATCCCCACGCCGTGTTCCAGAAAATTTGCAAACACCTTGGAATCGAATACGACCCAAGGACTGCCAAGTTCACTAGCACCCATCAGGTGCATCCCTTGGCAACCGTGGGCACCTCAGAAAATGTTGATGTGAAGGAAGTTATGAGCCAGCGTGGCTCTGTCTATGAGAGCTGGTCGATCGAACAACGCCAGATTTTCAGAGAGGTGTGTTCAGAAGCGATGGATAGAATGGGATACGTTATTCCTTTCAAGGAATAATGATGTGCATTCAATAAGCATTTATTTCAACTGTCTCACGCCAAGATCTTGAGCGGCTTCACTGCCGTATGGACTAGTATCAGGCGCGCTGCTGCCGCATTCGCTGAATTTCCTGCTCAACGCACTTCATTAAGTACACGATCTGCCAAGTTAAGCTGCGGAACGACCCATTCTGATCCAGGGACAGTCAGATGTCCTTCGTCACGATATATCGAAGTGCTGTCTATTGCCGTCAAGCAATGCTCATCATCACAGATAATTCCATCTAACCACACGACATCTACATTTGTACGATTTTGGACTTCTTTTATAGCATCAATGATTCCTTTCTGATAAGACCGATATTCATCAATATCAAGATTGCAGTCGATGCGACCAAGAAGAATTAGTCCTGTTGCCTTCCGCTCCCAACACTCTCCGATATTAAACCCTGCTCTTGGCGGTGGCGTTACCACGATGGGGTGCTTGCCGATAGCGCGCAATTCCTTGATGGTCGCCACCATTTGGCTGATTGCGATAGTCCTGTCTACTTTTGTTTTTTTTCCTTGGTAAAAAAGCAAAAGACCACCATGGTCAAAATAACCAGAGAATGATGAACTCATGATTACGTATTTTATAGAGTCGTTATCCCGAAAAAACTTAACCGCATTTTCATTAAATGTTAAACATTCCTTAGCCCAATTCTCATCGTAGTTAGAATCAATGGATGCAATCCCCAAGACTGGCGCGCAGGCCGACTTGGTTATCTGGATCATGGAGTTTCCTATTCTCGGATCAGTTTTTAAACCGGGAATCAAGTGCATTGCGTAGCTATCTCCCCAAACGGCGAAAGTTGGCTTGCCCGAGGTCGAGCAGTCTTCAGGCTTAACAAAGACCTTTCCTTCACTACAAATCTTGTGTAAGCCAACATTTGGAAGGCTGAGATAGCTGAAATCCGGCATATTCGTTTTGCTTTTTACGTACCCAGCCACCAAGGCCGGTACTGGCGTAAGAATTACCAGGAGCGATGCGCCGGCAAGCCATTGAAAGGCTCTTTTGTTATTTGCTTGCTGGTTATATCGAAAGCGCTGCTCTACAAATTCGTATTGCATGTAAGCCAACATTATTGACATAAAGAATAGAAGCAACATGATATGGTTTGGTACTTCTCCTAGGTAGGCATTGTGCGCGAACGCGAATAGCGGCCAATGAATCAAGTACAGGGAATATGACCAATCACCAATCTTTGCCATGGAAACAGTAGCCCTGTTTAGAGGAAGCCATTCACTCTTCCCTGCCAACATTATTGCGGTTGCGATCACCACCAGTAATGCGTTCCATCGTGGGTGGTCGCTATCAATGGGTAAAAAAATAAGACATACAACAAGCAAGAGCGCTACAAGTTTTACGACTCGCGGAACTACAAGAGAGGTTGAACGCCTGACAAACCAAGCCAGCAGAGACCCCGCGAGCAATTCCCAAGCACGAGTTGGAAGCAGAAAAAATGCTAGTGTTCCCGACTCAATTGATGGAAGGCGCCAATAAGTGAAAGGGAAACTGACGAAAATAGCGCAAACAATGAAACTGGCTACCATCCCACCCCCAAAGGCCCAGCCACGCCATCTCGGAGGAATCATGAAAAGCAGAAAAGGAGTAACTAGGTAGTACTGTTCTTCAAGTGAAAGCGACCATGTATGAAGTAAAGGTTTGCCTGCTGCCGCATTTTCAAAATACCCAGTTTGAAAAGGTAAAATAAAATTGGCTGTGAACGTAACTGTTCCAATCAATTGTTCAATGTAATCATCCCACTGCCCTTTAGTTAAAAATGCATAACCAAGCAATGTTGAAAAAATTAGGGTGCTATATGCTGCGGGAAGAAGGCGTTTCGCACGCCTAAGGTAAAAGTGAGAAAAGGAGAATTGGTGATTGTCTAAATCCCTCAAAATTATTGAGGTGATAAGGTAGCCAGAAATAACAAAAAAAATGTCAACGCCAAGATAGCCCCCTCGCACGTGAACGATATCAGCGTGATAAAGCAAGACTGAAAGAACGGCAAATCCACGGAGAAACTGGATATCTTGGCGCATGGTGCTTTGCCTTATGTGTAGTAGTTGCGGCCTGAGCTGACAGTTCCCCAATTTGACGGATGCGACTGTCAGTTCAGATTAGTTGTTCAGTCTGGTGAAAGAGGGCGAGCTGCGACGAATTCAGCAGGTTTAACCTGTTCCAGCGTGCCCCACTTGTCCTTAACGGCAATCTGGTAGGTCAAGACCAGAATAATGACCAGGTGGTAGTAGTAGTCAAAGTACGCAAGGCCGAGAAACGCGCCGCCCGTCGCATATCCAACCATGCTCACCTGAGTCATGGCTGCCAGGTCAACTGCCCACTTCCGGCCCGGATCCTTCCGGCATTCCCGGATAACCTTGCTCCCCGTCCGCCATGCCAGCAGGCCAATGAGCACGAACAAGCCAAAGCCGATGAAGCCATGCTCGCCCATGACTTCGAAGTAGATGCTATGCACGTCGTGTACATCCCAGGGGTTCGGGGCGTACTGGTGAAAAATTGGAGCTTGAAAGGTTTCGAAGCCCCCGCCGGTGATGCGGTCCTTTGCAACATTAAATGCGACATGCCAGGCATTTATGCGGCCCATCGCCGAGGCATCCTGCTCGTAGGTCTTGATGGTGTTCATGCGATCCCAGTATTGCTGGGGCATGATCGCGGCAATCAATCCGGCTACCACAACGATATAGATCGCCGTGGTTGCCCTGTTGCGGCTTTTCAGCCAGAGCAGGCCGCCCATGGCTGCCGCAGCCAGCAAGGCGCCGCGTGATTGCGTCCCGATGGCGGCAATCCCGGTCAGTATCATGCTGGCAGCCAGCCCTATTCGTATCCATTTGTGCTGTGCCTGGAGGTGCAGGTAGCGAAGCAAGGGCACCGTCATGATCATGGCCAGCCCAATTTCGTTGTTGCCGGCAATGAAGGTGGTTGCCGGACCCCATACATGGTGTTCGCCGCCTTTCAGAATCGTGAAGATTCCGCCTTTGATCCCATAAAATGCAATCGAGAGTGCGATTACCCATACCAGGCCTTCCAGGCGTTTCCGGCTGGTTATCAGCATCGCGGTCAGCAGTGTCATGATCTGTATCTTCAGCACCTTGTCCCACTGCGCCCAGGCGAGCTCCGGGTAAAATGCATAGAAGGTGGTGAATGTCACCCAGCCCAGAAAGACGAACAACAAGACAATTTCCGGAGTCCACGGCAAGCGTTTGGGTTCTTTCGACAACAGGTATGCCGTCAGGGTGACCACGGCGGTCATGAGGGCGAAAGGAATGTTGAGCGCGAAGCCCCACGCCAGCTTGTGGGGGTTCATGTAGCCCAGCCAGGACCACAGATAGATTCCGTAGTGAGGGTGTTTGAATGCCAGCAGCAGAACAGCAAACACTACGCCGGTGACAATAATATCCCTCACGTCGCGGTCCCTGTGCTGGCGGCTGCCACTTTACTGACGATGTAGCGGAATTTTCCCGAGGTTTCCTTGGGGATCGATGTGACGTGTTCGATTTGTATGTCTACCTCCGACCCAAGTCGCCGTTTGAATCCCTCGATGATGGTTTGACTGTTTGCCGGCTGGAAGGGCGCTTCGGTCACTAGATATACCCGGGTGAGTTCCAGCGTTTCCTGAACAATCTTGAATTCCTTTACACCCGGAATATCGCGCACCACGTAGACCAGTGCCAGGCCGTGCATCACGGTGCCGTCCCGGGCGACGACAAAGTCCGTGGTCCGCCCCTGAATTTCCTTGAGCAGCGGCAGCCCCCGTCCGCAGGTGCACAACTGCTCGTCGAGCACGCCGATATCGCCGGTGCGGTAGCGGATGAAGGGGAAATCACCGGTGGCGAGATGGGTGGTGACAATTTCCCCGGCTGTCCCATGTGGCACCGGCTGGCCGGCCTCGTCCACGATTTCGACGATGATGTCCTCGGCGGTGAGATGCATGCCACCGCTCGGGCACTCATGGGCGATGAAGCCCGCATCCCGCCCGCCGTAGCCGTTTGCAACCTTGCAGCCGAAGGCGCGGGAGATTCGTTCACGCTGATGGTCATAGAGTTTTTCCGAGGTCACGAAGGCGACACGGATGCCGAGGTCATCCATGCGCTGGCCGCGAGTTTCGGCATGCTGGGCGATATGGGCCAGTGCGGAAGGGTAGCCGAAGAGCATTTTGGGGCGCATGGCGCGAATTTCAGCGACAAAGCCGTCGAGTTTTGCCGCGGACATTTCAAATGCGGGCAGCAGTTTGGTGCGCAACAGGCTGTCGCGAATCTGGCGCACCTTGTCCTGGCTACCCAATTCGATGGGTGAACCCCACACGACGATTTCCGGGTCGCCAATATCAACATTCCACCAGCGGGTTGCCCGCCATTTGGCGGCTACATCGTGACTGACGCGTTCATTGCCGAGAAAAAATATGAGCGGTTCACCACTCGAACCACCCGTGTTGAAACGGGAAAGGTCCTGTGCGATCTCTGATTTCAACTGCTCTGTGTTGGCGCGAATGACGGCCTTGGTCAGAAATGGCAGCCGGGCAAGATCGGAAAGGCTGCTGATGCCGGCAGGGTCGAATGCCATGTCGCGGAACAGGTTGCGGTAATAGGGCACATGCTTGCCCGCCTTCGACAAAAATGCTCGCAGCCGCTCAACTTGCATGGTTTCCAGGTGCTCTGGCGATAACCACTGAGTGCGTTCCATTTCCTTGAAAATCTGCACCGTATCATGATGCTTCAATTTTTCATGCAAGGGGAACAGGCAGGAGGACACCATTCGGGTGTATAAATTTAGCGACACGTTTCCGATCCCTTGTGTTGTGCGCGCGGAGGCATGATTGGCTCTCCGGTTTTGTTGTGCCGGGCAATATCCAGAAAGGCTTCAACCAGTATGGCTATTCGCGAATCCCATGTATTTTCGTTGGCATAGGCAATAATTTTGCTTCGATCCCATTTTCGTTCAAGGGCCGCCTTGAGTGCCTGCTCCAGCGCTGACTTTTCATTGAACCCGGATTGTTCATTGGCCGCTACAGCGCTAATAAAATCAGCGGGTTGTAGGTCGGGTTTCAACCCGACACGTCGGGCTGAAGCCCGACCTACGCCTAATGGATTATTAGGGTTAAATGGAACGATTGTCCCCAGTTCCGGTTTGCATACGACTTCTGCGTTACCGCCGACGTTGGTGGTGATGACGGGCAGGCCGCAGGCCATTGCTTCAAGAAAAACATTGGCCCAGCCCTCGTTCCGGGTGGAAAGCACGAACACGTCCGCTGCGGAAAGAGGTTCCTTCAAAACCCCGGATTTCATCGGGCCGGTGAAAGTGACATGTCCTTCCAGGCCAAGTCTGGAAACCTGGGCACGTAACTGGGCGCCCATGTCGCCCTCCGGGCTGGGGCCGCCCACGATCAGGTAATGCAGCGCTGGAAAGCTTTCAAGCAGGGCAGGAAGGCAATCAATGACACGATGAAAGCCTTTTCGTTCGACCAGGCCGCCTACTGAAACGAGCACTGGCGCATCCGCCGGCAAGCCAAACCTGGTACGGGCATCGGCCTTGTCGATGGGGTGGAATTTCATGGTGTCGACGCCATTCCCCACCACTTCTGTCCTGGACTCTGGAATGCCTAGCGAAAGGGCTACCTGGCGCAAGGAAGCGGATACGGAGAAAATCCTTGCCGCAGCTTGCAGCGCCAGGGTCATGCGCTTGCGGAATGCGGCCTTTTTGGCCAGGCGGGATTCAGTGCCGCGCAGGGTGACGGTGAAGGGGAGGGCGAGCCACTTGCCCAGCAGGCTCGCCGCATAAGCATCCGGATAGGCGAAATGGCTGTCGATGATGTCGCAACACCGTTCACGCTGGAGCCTGCGCATCAGGACGAATGTGCTCAGTGCGAGAAAAAATCCATCCAGGGATTTGAACAGGCCGGGAATGGAGAAAAAACGCGGGTGCAGCACTTCGATGCCATCCTGAATTTCCCGGTAAGGCGGAACAGGACGAAAATGGGGCCGGAAGAGGCGGATGAATCCCTGAAACGGAAACCAGGGCACAGGTGCAACCACCATGAGCGGCAGCACCTTGCCCACCCGGAACATGCGCTCGCGGATAAAAACCCCGGCGCCGGGCTGCGCGGCATTGGGAAACAGGGTGGAAAAGACCACGATGCGGGGCTTTTTAACGTGAAACTCGCGAAGCGAGACCTCGTCCCTCTCTCCCGTCGGGAGAGAGTTAGGAGAGAGGGAATCGGTCATGGCGAATTGCTGTTTCATGATCTGGGGTGGCGGTTTGCCATGATCGTCAGGCATGGCGGGCACTTTTCCCCGCAAGCCGGTTATAGATGGCGGCATAATTCGACACGGATCTGGGCCAGTTACGCTCGGTTTCCACAAATTGCCGCGCGGCGGCGCGCAGTTCCGGCCATCTGGATTCTTCCGCAAGCAGCCGCAACACTGCGCCGGCCAGGGCCTGCGGGTCTTCCGCCTTGAACAGGATGCCGGTCTTGCCGTCCTGGATGAGTTCCTTGTGGCCGCCCACATCCGAGGCGACCAGCAGCCTCCCTTGTGCCATGGCTTCCAGTGGCTTCAAGGGGGTCACCAGTTCGGTCAGCCGCATGGAATGGCGCGGGTATGCCAGGATATCCACCAGGTCGTAATAGCGCTGCACCTGGTCGTGCGGCACGCGGCCGGTGAAGATGATTTTGTCCTGAATGCCCAGTCCGGCTGCGAGATGCTTGAGGTTGTCATTCTGCGGACCTCCTCCAACCAGCAACAGACGGGCGTCAGGCGCGGTTTTGAGGATGGCGGGAAACGCCTGTATCAGCAGATCCAGACCCTCGTAAGCGTAGAAGGAGCCGATGAAGCCGATGACGCGGTGTCCAGTCAGCCCTAGCTGCTGCCTGAGGGCCGCGTCGCCCGTGCCACCCACCGAAAATTTCTCGATATCCACTGCATTTGGGATAACGGTGACTTTTTGCGCAGGAATACCTCGGGCAACGATATCCTGGCGCAAGCCTTCGCAGATCGTGGTCACCGCATCGGCACGCTTGAAAGCGCTGGTTTCCAGCCCCCGGGTAAGACGGTAGCGCATCCCCCCTTCCTTGCTGGTTCCATGGTCCACCGCGGCATCTTCCCAGAATGCCCGGACTTCATAGACGACGGGGATGCCATGCTTGCGCCCGGCACGCAATGCGGCAATGGCATTAAGAGCGGGTGAGTGGGCGTGCAGAATATCGGGGCGGATGAGCGGCACGATCTCGTCCAGCCGCCTGGCCAGGGTGTCGATGACGCTGATCTGGTTGAACAGGGGCAGGGTGGCGAGCGCCCCCTTTGCCGGCGGGGTGCGATAGAAATGCAGGCCATCGACATCCTCTTCGAGTACCTTGCAATTTTCCTGCTTGGAGCTGGTGATGTGATGTGTATCCCATCCAAGGGCACGTTGCTCGCGCAGGATTGCCAGCGTCCGGAAAGTGTAGCCGCTGTGCAGCGGAATGGAATGGTCGAGGATGTGAAGAATGCGCATCAGGTATGCACTCCTTCGGACGGTGAATTCCCCATTACCTTGCGCAAAAACGCTTCAAACATCAGGATCGTCCACAGCGATGCGCTGTAGTCGCGCAGGCCGGATTGGTGCTGGTCCACCATTTCGCGTAGGAAGGCCATGTCGAATATGCCGGTCGAGGCCAGCGTTTCACCCAGAATGGCATCGCGCACCCGTTGCCTGAGCGGCCCGCGAAACCAGCTTGCCAGGGGCACGGAAAATCCCATCTTGGGACGGTAAAGGATGTCGTCCGGCAGGTAGGGTTCCAGGGCTTTCTTGAAAATGTATTTGCCTTCCTGTCCGTGCAGCTTGTAGGAGGAGGGCACGCCCGACATCCATTCCACCAGCTTGTGATCCAGAATGGGAACCCGCACTTCCAGCGCGTGGGCCATGCTGGCCCGGTCCACCTTGGTGAGGATATCTCCCACGAGATAGGTCTTCATGTCCAAGTATTGCACGCGGGAAAGCGGGTCATCGGTAGGGGCGCGGTCTGCATGGCGGCGCATCACATCAACCGCGCGGTGCCCCTGTAGCTTCAATTTGAAGTGGCTGCTGAACAGCTTGTCCCTCAACTTGTCGCCCATGACGGACACGCTGTGGAAGTAGCCCTCAACCGGGTCGCGCGCGAGCGCTTCAAAGGTGGATTTGGCGCGGAACATTTTCGGCGCCCAGTCTGCCTTGGGATATACCGTGCCGAGCAGGCCAAATAATGGCTTGCGTATGCCCAGCGGCAGCATGCCACGCATGCGTTCCTCGTACAGGTGGTAGCGATAGCGCCGGTAACCGGCGAGGTTTTCGTCCCCTCCATCGCCAGAGAGGGCGACTGTCACACGCTTTTTCGCCAGCTCGCATACCCGGTAGGTGGGAATGGCGGAACTGTCGGCAAACGGTTCATCGTAGAGTTCGGCCAGTTTGTCGATCAGATCGTAGTCGTCGGACTCGACCTGCTCCACGTAGTGGCGGGTATGGTAGCGATCCGCCACTTTTTGCGCGAAGGCGGCCTCGTTGAAGGCGGGGTCGCCAAAGGAAATGGAGCAAGTGTTGACGGGTTCGTTCATCAAGCCCGCCATCAGGGCGACCACGGCGCTCGAGTCCACGCCGCCGGAGAGGAAGGCGCCGAGCGGCACTTCGGCCACCAGCCGGATGCGCACTGCCTCGCGCAAACGGACGATGAGTTCTTCCTGCGCTTCCTGCTCCGAGATGGGCCCGTGTGGGGTAAAAGGAACATCCCAGTATTCCCTTGGGTGCGGCATGGCCTGCCCCCGCCTGAGCGTCAGGGTGTGAGCGGGGGGGAGTTTTTTTGCACCGTTGAAAATCGTGCGCGGCTCCGGTACGTAGCCATAGGCAAAGTACTCTTCCACGGCGCAATCGTCGATCTCGCGCGGGAAGCCGGGGTAAGCCAGCAAGGCCTTGAGCTCGGAGCCGAAGAGGAATGTGCCGTCGGGCAATGTGCCGTAATAGAGGGGTTTGATGCCCAGGCGGTCGCGGGCGAGAAACAGGGTTTCCTGGTTGCGGTCCCACAGGGCGAAGGCAAACATGCCGCGAAAGCGTTCCACGCAGGCTTCTCCCCATTCCTCCCAGGCATGGACGATGACCTCGGTGTCGCAGTGGGTGCGGAAGGTATGGCCAAGCCGCTGCAATTCCGGCATCAGGTCGACGTAGTTGTAGATTTCGCCGTTGAAGACCACTACGACGCTGCCATCTTCGTTGAACAGGGGTTGATGCCCGCTTGACAAGTCGATGATGGAAAGGCGGCGGTGCCCCAAACCCACGCCGGGCTCGGCATGCAATCCGCCTTCATCCGGCCCGCGGTGGAACTGGGTCTGGTTCATGCGCCCCAGCACCTGCTGGTCGATTTCGCGCTTGTCTTTTAAATCAAAAATGCCGACGATGCCGCACATGACGTAAGCCTGTTATTTGTATTTAATGATGGGAGCTGCATTTTCAGTGACAGGGCGAGGGATCATGTTCTCATAGACGGAGAGATACCCCTGGACCATTGCCTGCATGCTGAAATGTGATTCAATCCTTGCCCTGCTGGCCCGCCCTTGTGTTTCGGCCAGGCTTTCACTGCGAAAATATTTCAGCAAGGTTTGTGCCAGTGCTTCGGGATCCGACACGGGTACCAAAGTGCCATTATGGGCATCTTCCACCAGCTCCGGATTACCCCCGACCCGGGTGGCAACAATCGGCAGCCCGCAAGACATCGCTTCCAGAATGGTGTTTGAAATGCCCTCTCCCAGCGAGGGCAGCACAAACAGATCCATGTTGCGCATCAGCTCTGCCACATCCGTACGTTCGCCGGGAAGCCATGCGAGATGCTCTGCGTTGGCCTGTCTGAGCAGGCTCAGGCAGGTTTCGCGCGCGATGCCTTCGCCAATAATCACCAGCCGTGCCCTTTGGCGGGCAGAGGGTTCAATTTCCAGCAATCTGATGAAAGCGCGCACCAGATTGGGATAATCCTTCACCTCCGCCATTCTTCCTGCACTACCTATCACAAAACCGGTTTCCGTTGCGAATCCGGCCGGGCCGATATTCCGCGCATCTTTTCGCGGGTGGAAGAGGGCGCTGTCGACACCGTTGTAAATCTGGCTCACGCGTTGCGGTGGAACGCCGACAGTGTCTATCAGCCATTGCTCCAGATCGCGGCTTACGGCGATATAGCGCCGCACCAAAGGGCGCGCCAATTTGCGCAGTAAATTATATTTGCGATTCTTGCCATGTAAATCGAACACATCGCGGCCATGCTCCCCATGGATTCTGGCGCGAATGCCGGCGGCGGCGGCGACAAACTGGCCTTCAAGCGCGGACAGGTTGCGGGTATGCACGATGTCCGGCGAAAGCACCCGCAACAACCGCCACAAGCGAAAATACCACGAGACATCCCGGCCGGCTGGTTTGGCCAGGGCATAAAAATCCACATCGTTTCGCCGGATGCGCGCCCTGAAGCCGGTGTAGTCATCGAGGCAGATCACCACATGGCGGAAGCGCTCTTCCGGCATGTGGTTAATCAGATTAACCATGCCATTTTCCATGCCACCGACCCTGAAGTGGTGAACAATGTGGGCGATCAGCGGGGTTTCGTGTTTTGTCATTATGTTGCTGGTGTTTTCAAGTCCGGCGGCTTACTGCCCTGACACCCGGACAATGCTTTGCTGAATGGCCGGGAGCGTGTCCTGGATAAATGCCTTCATCGCCAATTCAGCCGCTTCCGGGGTATCTTCATAGAGTGAGTTGATTATGATTGCCGCGCCATCATCCTGCTGCCCGAACATCCGGGCCTTGGCGAGAAGTAGTTTGGCCAGATAGGGATTGACGGTATAGCTGCCTGACAGGCTGTTCCAGCTCCATACAAGCAGGCGTTTGCCGGGCGCGCGCAGCAAGGTCTGCTGGATGGTTTCGTTTTTGCCGCGCAGAGAAATGACGCGCTGTTCTTCGCCTACTGTGCTCCATACCGGATGCTTTTGCATGACCATGTAGTTTTGCGAGGTGATCAGTTCAGCGCCCTGGCGTTGAGTCCGGTAGTAACCCAGATACACGCTGACCGCCATGCCATCCTTCTGGTAAGTTTGCATGGTGTACGAATCTGGCCCCATGTAGTGCGGTTGCCAGTCGGATAACGGCGTTTTTTGTCTGTTCCATCCGTTTATTGAATCTGGCAATTCGATCATTAACCCTGCGCTCCTGACCGGACGGTTGTCCAGATACGTGGCGTAGGCTGGCCACAATCCCGCAACAGTGATGATCGCAAAGCCCGCCATGAAAAAAGTAAGGTTCAGCCTGGCTGGCGCCACTTCATTCGTTGGCGCATTGGCGTGGCCGGTTTTGTGATCCTCCTGATCCTCTCGCCAGATGGCGCCTATCCAGAAAAGCAGCATCATGACGATGCCGAAAAACACCCAGCCATAAATGTAATGATCGACACCCAAAGCCAGTTTCATGTCGCTCAGATGGGCGATCATCACGATCATGTAGGCGCGCAGCCCGTTTGCGATTACCGGGACAATCAGGGACAGGGCAACAAAAATCAGCCTGCGCCTTGTGCTGCGGTAGGTCAAATAGGCATAAAGGCTGCCCAGGGTGAACGAGGCGATGAGATAGCGAAGCCCGCTGCAACCTTCAACCACTGACCACTGCCCGCTGGGTATCGTGAAAAAGGTTCCCTCGCGAAAAACCGGAATGCCGGTTAGTTGCAGGGCCGCCACCACAAAGTCGGCTGTGAAGTTCATCATGTGGGGAATCAGGAACTCGCCTGCCGGAACGGCAAAAAACAGGAAGCCGAGGGGAAATGCGATTGCACGCGCCACCTGTGTGCCCAGGAGTGTCCAGACGGCCACCGGGATCATGGCTACCAGACAATATTGGGCGATGACCAGAACGCTCCCGGCATCAGAAAAAAGCCAGCCTAACCCCAGTCCTGCCAGGACCAGCAAGCCGCGGAAATCCGGGCGAGGCGGTATTCCGGCGAGTGTTTTGCGTCGCGCCCAGATGAGATAAAGACTGATGGGGAATATCAGGAAGCCGTGCGCAAAGGTCTCGGAGCGTTCCCAGATGGCAACAGTGGACAACACGGTTTGCTGGTAGATGACCAGCATGGCTGCAATGGTGGCAAACATCAGGATCGTTGCCATGCGCCATGACATTCCTGGTCCGGCGATGCCGCCAGGGGAGGAGGGCGTTGCCGCGCGGGAATTTGTTTCCTTCATGCCTGGCTATCCCTGAGAGTGGTCGTGTGTTTTACTTCCTGCGATGCCCCGGGTTCGGGTGTTTCCGCAAGCAATGCGTCCACCCGCGCCAAACAGCTATCCCAGTCATAATCAGTCAGAATCCGGGCCCGTGCTGCTTTGCCCATTGGGCCGCAGGTTTTTTCCGCCAGCAGCGTCAGGATTGTTTGCCCGAACTCCCGGGCGCTGGAGGCAACATGCAATTCCTCTCCCAGCGTGGCCTGAATTCCCTCTGCCGCCTGTGGAGATGAAACCACGATTTTTTCCATGGCCATGGCTTCCAGCACTTTGTTCTGCAAGCCTCTTGCAATTCGCAATGGCGCGACCGCAAGCCGGGCATGAGCGAGGTATGGCCTGATATCCGCAACTGTGCCGGTTACCGAGATCCCGGGCAATCGTGCCAGTTCGCTTACAGCCGCGCTCGGCCGGGAGCCCACGATATAAAAGCGGGCTTGGGGATGCGCCGCCTGGATTGCAGGAAAAATTTCCCCGGCAAACCATTTTACGGCGTCAATATTCGGCCAGTAGTCCATGGCGCCCGTGAATACCAGGACTTGTTCGTCTTCCGGGTAAGGATTGGGATATTCGCGCTCGGGAGAGAAATAGCCGGTGTCTACGCCATTGCTGAAATAGCCTGTTTTATCCGCGCTTTCCGGGGCGAGGTGCTTGAACAGTTCCGCTTCCTCGCGGGACACGAACAAGGAGGCATCGAATTCCCCTGCTATTTCACGCTCATAGTGCAGCAGCAGTTTCCCTTCGCGCCGGTAGAGCCACGAAAGCGGCCAGCGTTTGCTTTTGGCATACTGCATCCATTTGTCGGAGTCGATATCGACAAAATCGATCACGCGCTTCCTGCCTCCGGCCTGCCTGACATACTGGGCCATGGCCGACGAGAAAACCAGGATGCGATGGATTGGATGCCTGGCAAGCAGATCATTAACCCAGTGCTGCATCCCGGCATTGTGGTAATAAGGCAGTGTCAGCGCCTGGCCTGAAAGCAGGCCGGTCAGGCTGCGCAAGCGTGCCGTGGATGGGTTGAGGGTGGCAAAGTGGCTTTCTCCGCAAAATGATCTGGTGGTATCCGCGTGTTGCCAGTCAGCCTCGTCATCCACAAAAGTACCCAGATGTACCCGGTAGTGCTGGCTCAAATGCCTGAGCATGTGAAATGAGCGGATTTTGTCACCCTTGTTGGGCGGATAGGGCATGCGGTGGGTAAGAAACAATAATTCTTCAGGCATGGGCCTACCCCAGATTTTTCACGATGTGCGGGCCGATGAAATTGGCCAGGGGCAGGGGAAGTTTTTGCCAGGCCTTGATAAAGAGCTGATATTTAGGATTAAGCGGGTTGTGGTCCGGCACTGCTTTGGCCCGGTGCAGCTGATATTCGTAGCATAGCGGTTGCGGCTCGAACCCCCAGTTCTTCTTGAAGTCGAACGGCCCTGTGCCGCGCTTGCTGCGGCCATAGTCGAAAACCTTGATGCCACGCTCGCAGGCGCGCCGCATCAGTTCCCAATACTTGAAATCGTTGGCCGCAAAATCGCGCGCCTCCAGCGTGTCGCCGGCGTAATAGGGCAACACTTCATCGCGGAAATAAAAGCTCAGCACGCTGCTCAAGACCCGCCCGTCCTTGACCACCGACAGCACTTCGCAGTCGTTGCCGAAGGTTTCCTTGAGCAGCGCAAAATAGCGCTTAGGCAGCGCGGGCGTGCCATGGCGGTGGACATTGTCCGCGAACACGGAAAAAAACCGCTCCACGCCTTCATCGATCTCGCTGGCGAGCCCGGCCTTGATGCCCTTTCTCACCATCGCACGTTGCTTGCGCGGAATGGCGAGCATGTTCTGCTCAACATCCGGGTCCAGTTCCTTGCGAAAGGTTACGTACAGATCCTTGCCCGGCCAATCCGGGTGCCTGGGCTTGATATTCCGGTATTCCAGGTGGTCGACCTTCTGTTGCCTTGCCAGCGCCTGCGCGGCTTGGTCCAGCGCTTCTCCGGCTGATTCCGTCAGCGCCGCCACGCCGCCGTAGACGCAAAATGGCAGGGAAATCAGGGAATGTCCGAAAAGCCGGCTATTGATTTCGGCGAGAGGCAGTACCCCCTGGATTTTTCCATCCGCTTCGGCGTAGAGGAACCAGGTCTTGTGGCCGAAAGCGTGCTCGATCACTTTCTGCCACCCCGCACGGTGGAAGAAGGTGGCTTCCGGGCAGTTCTGGACGAATTCGTCCCATCTTGCCGCATCCGCGGGCTGCATCTGGCGGATGGCCGGAGTGAGGGCGGCAGTTTGAGTCATCCTAAAAGCCGCAGTTCGATTACCACGGAGGGCACGGAGAACACGAAGAAAGGCTGTTTGCGGTCATTGATGACCTCATCCAACGGGTGAATGCCAAACATCATGTAATCTATTGTTTCTACTCCGTGTTCTCCGTGAACTCCGTGGTTAACTGCTTTATCTGGGTTCATGCGCCTTACTCCAGGAAAATCCGGTCCATGCGGTCCCAGCTGAAATCGCGGGTCAAGGCTTTGACCCGGCCTTCCATGCGATGCAGATTCAGATAGTGGCGGAAACGCGTTTTCATGCCGATGCCGTCCTGGCGCGGCTGACCGGGATCCAGTTCCCAGGGGTGAAAATAGAAAATCCCGGCTTGCTTGTCGTGGTTGTTGACTCTTTGCAGAAACCAGCGCGAGACCGGGTAGGGCCAAAAACGGAAATAGCCGCCGCCGCCGGCAGGCAGATTTTTCTGGAAAATGCGCACCGTGGTGACAGGCAACTCAAGCAGCCCATCCTTGCCATTGGGGTAGAAGGCGAAACGGGGCGCATCGGGCATTCCGTAATGGTCATGCTGGATGGGGTAAATACTGGAACTGTAGCGGTAGCCGGCCTGAAGAAGCAGATCCAGCGCCCAGAGATTTTTGCTGCCTATGGAAAAACTTGGCGCACGGTAGCCCAGCACCTTCTGGCCGCCGATGTCCTCGAGCAGGGCCATGCTGCGGGTGATATCTTCGAGGAATTCTTCGGCTTTCTGCTCGGAAGCCCTGAGATGGGCGTAGCCGTGGCTGGCAAGCTCGTGGCCGTTTTCAACAATACGGCGCACCATGGCCGGGTAGCGCTCCGCAATCCAGCCCAGAGTGAAAAAGGTTGCCTTGGTGTCTCCCTCATCCAGCAGCTTGAGGATGCGATCGATGTTCGCTTCCACCCGGCATGCCAGGGATGGCCAGCTATCTCTTGGGATATGGGGTGCAAAAGCCGAGACCTGGAAGTAATCCTCCACGTCGATGGTCATCGCATTGCGTATCGGCGCTGGGAACGTCAGTTCCTTGCTGGCGGAGGTCTGCATGTTCAGTTCCGCAAGCCATTATTCAGCCATGAGTAGATCTCTGCGGCAATGCGCGTCGATGCCTGCCCGTCCCAGAATTCGGGGATTCTGCCAGCCTTGCCGCCGTTCTGCATGATCTCGTCAAATGCGCCCAGGATCCTGACCGGGTCCTGTCCGGCAATGGTATTGGTGCCTTCGTCTACCGTGATCGGCCGTTCGGTATTGTTCCTGAGCGTGATGCACGGCACGCCAAGCGCCGTGGTTTCTTCCTGGATGCCGCCTGAATCGGTCAGTACGACACGCGCGTCTTTCATCAGGCCCAGCATCTCCAGGTAACCCATGGGCGGCAACTGAACCAGTTCAGGGATATTCAGCATCGCGCCCAGGCCGAATTTTTCGATCATGGCGTGGGTGCGCGGGTGCACCGGAAAGATGATGGGGAGCCGGGTGCTGATTTTGACCACGGTTTCAAGCAGGACGCGCAGGGTATCGGGGTCATCCACGTTGGAGGGCCGGTGCATGGTGAGGACAGCGTATCCATCCTGCCCGTCCAGGAAGGCTTCCCTGCCGGCATCTTTCAGGATTTGAGGCGCCGTGACAGCTCTATCCAGATTGCGGCGCAAGGTGTCGATCATGACGTTGCCGGCAAACCGGATGCGGGAATCGTCAATCCCCTCGCGCAACAGGTTTTCGCGACCACTACGCTCTGTGGTGAAAAGAAGGTCGGATATCTGGTCGGTCAATATCCGGTTGATTTCTTCGGGCATGGTGCGGTCGAAGCTGCGCAGGCCGGCTTCGACATGAATCACGGGGATACCCTTTTTCGTCGCGACAAGGGCGCAGGCGAGGGTGGAGTTCACATCCCCGACCACCAGCATGGCGGAAGGCTGTTTTTCATCCAGGGCCGGTTCGAAACGCTGCATGACTTCGGCTGTTTGCGTTGCATGGCTACCAGAGCCCACCTCCAGGTTGATATCTGGCTGCGGGATGCCGAGTGCTTCGAAATACTGGTGATTCATGGCAACATCGTAGTGTTGCCCGGTATGAACGAGGCTGACAGTCAAATCCGGTCCGAGATCGGCCAGGGCAGCCATGATCGGAGCTATTTTCATGAAGTTTGGGCGCGCGCCCACGACACAGAGGATGCTGAGTGGAACCTTGGCGTCTGACATGGGGATAGGCATCAGTTCTTTTCTTTTGGAGGATTTCTGACGCCGGGCAGGTAGAGAATCTGCTTGAGCAGGTCCAGCACGGAGATGACCGATTTTTCCATTTTGGAAAGCCGTTCATCCATGTGTTCCAGGTTGGCCGGCATGTCCGGGTCATCAGTCAGGCTGGGTGTGCTCTGGGCTTCGGCTTCCGAGGCGGGAAGATTGAACTCCTGCTGAATATCACCAATAACGACTTGCACCTCTGCGCTTCTGAAAGCGTGAATCTCTTCAAGGTAGCCCATTAAAAAAAGGCGGTCGCAAAGGGTATTGATTTTCCGGGGAATCCCTCCCGAATAATCGTAAATGGCGGCAAAGGCGTCTTCACTCATGGAAGGGTCGCCATTCCAGCCAACTGTATTCAGCCTGTGTTCAATATAGGCGCGAGTTTCCGTGCCATCCATCGGGCCGAGGTGGTAAGTGGCGATCACCCTTTGCCGCAATTGCTGCATGTCGCCGCTTAGAAGTGTTCTTCTGAATTCAGGCTGGCCGAGCAGAAAAGTTTGTAACAAGGATTTGTCATCGGTTTGAAAATTCGAGAGCATTCTCAACTCCTCAACGGTGCGAGGGGAGAGATTCTGTGCTTCGTCCACCACCAGGAGCGCGCGTTTCCCTTGCCGGTCGCAGGCACGCAGAAACTGTTCAAGCCGGATCAACAGGTCAGCCTTGCTGACGTTTTCATAGAGGAGTCCGAACGCGGCGGCCACTACTCTCAGCGTGTCGTCCGAGTCCAGGTGGGTGTTGACGATTTGTGCTGCAATGATGTTTTCTGACGCCAGATTGCGGAAAAGGTTACGCACCAGCGTGGTTTTTCCCGCGCCGACCTCGCCCGTGATGACGATGAAACCCTCTCCCTGTGACAGGCCGTATTCAAGATAGGCCATGGCACGTTTGTGGCCCTTGCTGCCAAAGAAAAAATTCGGGTCGGGCTTTAGCTGGAAGGGTTTGGCTTTGAAGCCATAATATTGCTCATACATCTGTAAGCCCTTAAAAACTCATGTGCATGGAGGCCGTGATGGCATTCTCGCGATAATCGCCGGTACTCAGATTGGAATCCCGCTGGATATGCCGATAATCAAGCGAGCCATTGAGCTTGGGCTGAATCTTTCTTGTCAGGCCGAACCTGATTGACTTGGTGTTTTCTTCCCGGTTTGTGGACAGAGAGCTGGTTTTTGCATAGCCGACACTCATGTTGGTGCTGGTGCGTGGCGTCATTCTCCAGTTCCACAATACGTTTGCACCCGTTTGTCTGGTTTCATCATTTAGCGCCAGGTTGCTTGTTCCGAGCAGAGCGCTGTCCATTTCCTGTGCTGTTTGTGCTTCGCGCAAGGTATTGTACATACTTAGAACGATCGTGTTTTTTACGCCATTCACGGCTGCGGACGCCTGCAAACGTTTTTGCAGAAACACCCGGTTGGTGAAGTAATTGATGGAGTCGGAAAGCGAAGCTGGAAGCTTTGCGTCGCTGATGAAAGCGTCAACAATTTGCTGGCGCAGGACTGGATCGGGAATGCTTGATGCCCAGAGCTGGTTAAGGAAATCCGCGGTGTCGATCGTGGCGGGAACCAGGAACTGGTCTCGTGTTGTGGTTATGTCCTCGCTGTAACCCAGGCTCCAGGCCGTTCTGCGCGTGCGATGATGGGCGCTGAGGGCGTAGGTGGAGCCATAGAACCTTTTTCCGGTGCTGGCTGTAATGCTCGTTCTTTCGGCAGGCGCCCAGATAAAACCGGCTGACCAGAAAGAACCCTCAGGTGCACTGCCGATTGAAAGATAGTTATTTTTTTCATAACCGCTACTTGCAGTCAGACTGAGTCTTGGCGAAACCACGTAGCGAAGACTGCCTGTCAAGGTTTCCAAATCAATGGTGTTAGTGCTGTAGTCGATTTTTTGTTTGTTGTAGTTCACGCCCCAGCCCAGGGTCTTGAATGCTGTCCCACTATTCAGGCTGAAAAGGATGCGGTCTGACTCGCTGGTCGATAGTCCGCCTGTGCCTGTATCGACTGAATCATGGGTATAACGCAACTCGGAAGAGGCCAAACTGCCAAAGCGGTGGCGCAGGTAGGGGCTCAGGCTGTAAGTGGTTGTTTCGGTGAGGTTGTCTGTGACGTTGGCGTTGTCAGCTGACTGCGCTCCATACGCGGAAATGTTTTGCTGGCTGATTGCGGCTCTACCATCAAGGAAAAAAAAGTCATCAAGCAGTTCCGCATTTGCGTGAGCGTTCAGATTGTGCCTGGTCGTATTCCGGTTGCCTTCATCCGCGTAGACAAGGTTTTGCATGCCATAGCGGGCATTGACCTTCAGGCGGGGGCCTGTCCCAGTCAGGGAGATGGCAGGGTTGATCTGGGTGACGAAATCGCCCTTTTCCCTTCCTTGCGGCGCCAATGCAATATTGTCGGAATAGGTTTCTTTCAAATCCAGGCTGGGCATGATTTTCCACTCCGCGGAGAGGGCGTGGGAAGGTGCCAGCGTGATTGCCGTCACGGCTGAAAAAATAGCCGAAAGCAATGTCCGGCGATGGTTTTTGTGCTTGGTCACGTTAACTGTAGTAGTAGCCATAATATTCTCCGCCGGGGAATGAACTGGCTTTGTTATAGATCAAATTGACGACATCGCATGATTCGATCTGCCGGAGGGCTTCCTTGACCGCCTGTTGTGGCGTTTTTTCCGCGGCCACAACCAGAACAATCTGTCCCATCTGGCTCGCCAGAACGTGCGCCTCGCTGGTCAGCAGTAATGGCGGGGAATCAAAAATGACAATGCGGTCACTGTAGCGTTCGGCGATTTCATTCAGCAAATCGCTCATGCTCTGGCTTGCCAGCAACTCGGTTGCATGCCTGTTTTTTCTTCCAGCCAACAGAATTGAAAGTTTTTCGACATTGGTTTTAAGCATGACATCAGCCAGTTCAAGCTTGTCATCCAGAAGGACGTCCAGAAGGCCTCTCTCTGCTTTCAGGCCAAGGTAACCCGGCAATGAAGGCCGGGCCACGTCGGCGTCCACCAGCAAAACGGTGTGATCCATTTCCGTTGCGATGCTCATCGCCAGGTTGATGGCGCAGAAACTTTTCCCTTCCCCCGCGAGTGCGCTGGTAACCATGATCAGGTTGCCATTCCTGATTGCCCCGGCACCCTGGGTGAAGGCGTTCTTGATCAAAGGCCGCTTGATCAGGCGGAACTCTTCGGCAATTTGGGTTTTTTCCACATCCGGCGTGATGACGCCCATTTGCCGTAATTTTGCGAGGTTGATCGTGCCATTTACCGACACTGGGGTTGTGCTGGGCAGGGGAGTTTGATCGAGACTATTCTCGCGCATGATCTTTGCGCCAACGGGTTCCTGACCAGAATCTGCTGTCGTCTTATCCGTTGCAGGGATAGGGGACGCCTCGCTTTTTTCCTCGATCTTGTTTATTGCTTTTTCGATGATGCTTATGTTCGTGGAGGTTTTGCCCTCCCGGCTGATTTTTTCGGCTGCTTTTTCAATGATGCTCACACTGCCTCCCGGTAGGATCCATTTCCTTGATGGTTAGATTGCCACTTCGGATCGGGTATTGCTGAGAATGACATCTCCAGCTGGGCAAAATATTTGGGCTCAAAGCGGTGTGATGTCATAGAGCCATCTTTATCATCAGTGCGCTATACAAGCCCAACAAGGAAAGCAAGGAGAGACCGAAGGCATAGAGACGCCTTTTTCGCTTGAGCTTTTCCTGATCAGTCCAGATCATGGCAACTGTCCCCAGTATTGGTCTCCCGGCCACTTCGCGAAGGCTGATTTGAGTATGAAAGGCGGGGCGGATCTGGCTCATCAAGAATGCGATGCCGACTCCCGCCAGTAATGCAGCCAAAAATACCAGGGAGGACAGTCTTAACCGGTCAGGTCCTGCGGGTATAGCCGGAACCGTTGGCGGGTCAATGATCTTGAACGAGATCAATTCTGTCGTGGAACTCATTTCGCCGGACATTTTTGCGCTCTCGCGGCGTTGGAGAAGGCTTTCGTAATTGGATTTGTTCACTTGATAATCGCGATTGAGACGGGTGAGGTCTGCTTCCACTTCGGGCACCGCGTTGCTCAGCGACTTCAGGTGAGCGTAGCGGGAACTGTATTCCGCCACGCGGGCTCTCATGGAAGCCACTCTGGATTCGGCTTCCATTTGAGCAATTTTTAATTGCTGAAGCATGGGGCTGTAATTCACCCCAGGGTCGGCACTGTGTTTTTGCAGCTTGGCTTCCTGCTTCTTGCGTTCCTCGAGCTGTGTTATCAGGCGTTTCGTGGAGACAATGTCGGGATGCTGGTCGGTAAAGTTCAGGCGCAAGGCATCGAGGTTCTTGTTCAGGGTCTGGATGCGGGCATCAATTTCCGGGTTGACTGGAGATTGCTCCACCATTTGTACCGGTTCATCGTCGGATATTTGATTCTTGACGGCATCTCGCGCCTGCTCGGCTTCCCTCAACTCCAGCTTTGCCTGGTTGAGGCTTTCCGCGGCGCTGGTCAGCTTCGAAAGATAATCACTGCCTTGACCAGGCATCAAACCAACGTTCTTTTGCTTGAAAGTCATGAGGGCGGCTTCTGCCGCTGCCAGCTTCTCTTCGTAAGATTTGATCTGTTCATCGATAAAGCGAATTGCCGAAGCGGATTCCTGCTTGTTTCCCCCGAGGCTTCCCTCGACAAAGATGGTCAACAAGGATTGAACAACGTCCTTGGCCAGTTTGGGATTGTCGTTGCTGTAGGAAATCGTAAAAAGGTTATCTCGCCCGGTTGTGCCTATCTTGATCTGGGACATCAGCTCATTGACGAACTCATCATGGTCTTTCACTGTTTTGGCCTTGATGTCCAGATCCACCATGCGCATGACTCTTTCCACGTTCGGGCGGCTGATCAAGGTGCGGCTCATCATGGTAACTTGCTGTTCCACGTTGGGAGGCGCTGTCATTCCCGACATCAGGGGTTTTAAAATACTCTGGGTGTCGACGTAAATTCTTGCGGAGGCCTGGTAGTCATCAGGAAGCTTGTAGATAATGACCCATCCGGCGATGGCAACGACCCAAGCCGTCACTACTGCATACCAGCGGTATTTCCATGCCCCTTTCAGATAGGTAAGCAACTGGGTTATCAGTTCCTCCATATTATTTAAAATCCCTTAGAAAAATTGCTGCCGGTATTCGGTTGCTGGAAAACCCATACCATCACATATCTCTGCGCGGTCACCCGGCCCTGGGCCTGGCGATGATCTGTAATGAATCCAGTATGCTGGTCGAATATTGCATTACTGCTTTGCCCCGCTCCCAGAGAGGGAGGCAGGTCAAAGCAGGCGTGAATTCAGTGAGTTAAATCAGAAAAAGCTTTCGGGCACGACCAGAATGTCGCCTGGGCGCATGGGTACGTTGGCCGATATGTCGCCATCCTTGATCAGGTCGTTCAGGCGGACGGCAAGTTGTAGCTGTTTCCCATCCACGTTGCGAATAATGCTTGCCTTGTTGCCGGCGGCAAAGTCCGTAATTCCGCCCACTGTAATCAGGACATCCAGCAGCGTCATTTCATCGCGGTACGGAAGGGCCTGAGGTTTTGCTGCCTGGCCGATGACCCGGATTTGTTCGCTATAGGGGCCAACAAAGCCAGTCACAATCACCGTTACAATTGGATCCTGAATGTATTTTGCCAGCGCCTTTTCTATGTCTCGCGCCAGATGGCTGGACGTCTTGCCGCTGGCAGGTAGATCCTCTACCAGCGGGGTGGTGATTTTACCGTCTGGCCGGACAGGAACCGACATGGAAACTTCCGGATTACGCCAGACAATGATGTTTACATTGTCGCCCGGGCCGATCAGGTAGTCATGTGTCGGGGGTTGAGCATCCGCGGAAGAAAGAGGCGGTTGTGCTGTGCTGGCGCAACCGCCAACGGTCAGAATGGAAAGTGCGAAAGCAAAGCAAGCAAGCCATCTCGCGGCATTGGTGTATTGCGGAATATTCACTTGGGTTACCTCTTGATTGGTTGAAAGGGGGTAACGCCAGACATTGAGTCTCTCCCCACGGCCTTATAATAACAAAAACTGTCAGACTACTGGCATAAATTCAACCCCATTTATAATAGTGCGCCCAGTCAAACAAAGGTTGTAAAACAATATGGGTGTTGGGTTGGGGGTGTGGCCAGCTCATTTATTATTCATTACTACCTTTAATTTGCCCGCTTATAATGGAACGGTTGGGCCATTCCAAAGGGGGTACATAATGGATACCGGCAACACGGAAAATCCGCTGATCAAGCTGCAAGACCTGGCCAGTTTTCTGGAAGAGGGCAGCTTTGATGACAATATGCAGCAGCTTGCGGCGATGGCGGCAAAAATTCTCAACGCCGAAAACTGTTCGCTCATGCTGCTCAACGATGGCGAGATGGAAAATCTGCGCATGCGCGTCTGTGCCAGCTATGGGCCGCTGCCGGCAGCGGCCTACAAGGAATCCACCAGGAAGGGTGAAGGCATTGCCGGGCGGGTGATCGCTACCGGCAAAGCCTTGCTTGTCGACGACATCCATCATTCTGAATTTTCCGAATGGGCGCGGCGCGCCAATGATCCGCGTAAAAGCCTGATTTCATCCCCGGTTACCATCAACGGAAATATCATCGGTGTGGTCAATATAAACGGCCATCTTCAAGGGCGTGCCTTCAACCTGGATGACATGAGACTGCTTGAGGTGGTCGCGCTGTTTATTGGTAAATCCATTCAGGTAGTGCAATTACAGAATATCTTGAATTCACGCTTCGCCCAGCTGGCATTGGTCCAGTCCGCGGGAAAGGATTTGGAAAGCACGCTGGTAAGAGCTGTGCAGAACCCGGATCAGGTGGCCAAGATTCTGGCGAAATCGTTTTACAAGGAAATGACCCGCGCCGGCTTTGGCTCCAGCCAGATCATCAATGCCGCCTCGGAAATTATTTCGCAACTGAGTGGCAGCCTGAATCGCCACAGCAAACGGGTGGAGCGTGAGACTGCGGATTCACCGCAGGAAGCGGTGCTGAAACGCAAGACGGTAAAAAAAACATCCGGCGAATGATTTGGACCCTGCCGTTCCAAGGCGCGGAGAAGTGGTGGTGAATGCTCATGATGGAATTTATCTATTTCATCAGGCAGGTTCCCAGTGGTTCAAAAGCAGTTGCAGCGTGGTGTTTCCGTTAAACTCGTTTACATCCAGACGGTAAACCGCATGCAGCCGCTCTGGTAAGGGTTCGGCGTGAAAAAACAGCATGGCTTCGAAGCTGCGCCCTGACTGTTTGAGGCGCAATTTCAAATGCTTTTCACCCACCACGCGCTGTTGCTCGACCTGGAATTCACCTTGAAATGCAGGCTCGGGAAAAGCCTGGCCCCATACCTCGGCTCTCAGCAATTGCGCCAGTTCCAGCGACATGTCCGGAGATTCCAGCGCGCCGTCGGTTTCGACTGTCCGGGTCAGCAGGGCAGGGGTGAGCAGCTGGCCGCAAACTTCCTCAAAAATCTTCTCGAAGCGGGGAAAGTCCGCTTCCGCGATGGTCAGTCCGGCCGCCATGGCATGGCCGCCGAATTTCCTGATCATTTCGGGATGCCGCTTGGACACCAGATCCAGCGCATCGCGCAGGTGCAAGCCGGGAATGGAGCGTCCCGAACCCTTCAGTTCACCATCGTTGCCCTGGGCGAACGCAATCACCGGGCGGTGAAATTTTTCCTTGAGGCGCGAGGCCAGAATGCCGATCACACCCTGATGCCAGTCCGGGTCGAACAGGCTGAGGCTGGTGTTGTCCTGCACCGTAATCTGTTCCAGCGCGGCCAGCGCCTGGTCGTGCATGCCGGCCTCGATGGCGCGGCGTTCGCGGTTGAGGGCGTCGAGCTGGTGCGCCAGATCGAGGGCACGCACGGGGTCGTCGCAAAGCAGGCATTCGATACCCAGGGCCATATCATCCAGCCGCCCGGCAGCATTGAGGCGCGGGCCAATGGCAAAACCCATATCCCAGGTGGAGGCGCGGCGCGCATCACGGCCCGCCACCTTGAGCAGCGCCAGGATGCCGGCGCAAGCCTTGCCGCCACGGATGCGCCTGAGACCATTGCTGACCAGGATGCGATTGAGGTCGTCGAGCCTGACCACGTCGGCCACCGTGCCCAGGGCAACCAGATCGAGCAGATTGCCGAGATTGGGTTCGGGCTTGCCGGCAAAGGCATTGCGCAGGCGCAGCTCGGCGCGCAGCGCCAGCATGACGTAGAAAATCACTCCGACACCGGCCAGGTTCTTGCCCGGAAAATCGCAGCCGGGCTGGTTGGGGTTGACGATGCAGGCGGCATCCGGCAGTTCGTCGCCGGGCAGGTGATGGTCGGTCACCAGCACCTGCATGCCCAACCGGTTCGCCTCGGCCACGCCGGCCACGCTGGCAATGCCATTGTCCACGGTGATGAGAATGTCCGGCCTGCCTGCGGCGGCCAGATGCACGATTTCCGGCGTCAGCCCGTAGCCATACTCGAAGCGGTTGGGCACCAGGTAATCCACCTGTGCGCCAAATGCCCGCAAGGCCCGCAGCGCGACGGCACAGGCGGTTGCACCGTCGGAATCATAATCGGCAATGACCAGCAGGCGGCGCCCTGCCGCGATGGCGTCAGCCAGTTGTGCTGCCATGGCTTGTGCATGGGTCAGCAGATGAAAAGGCAGCAGCGCCTTGAGGTCATATTCCAGTTGTTGCAGGGTATGGATGCCGCGCGCGGCATAAACGCGTGCCAGCACCGGGTGCAAGCCTTGTGTAGCCAATGCCTGTGCGGCATCCGGGCTGAAGGGGCGGGGTGCAATATCCGTCATGCTTCGGTATCTCCGGGGCGATAGTGAATCAGTGGCCGCTGGCGGCGCCACAGTTGCCACAGGCTGCCGCGGCTGGCATTGAAGCTCAGCGTCCCATGGGGGGTTGGCGCGTGCAGGGTCAGCTGGATGGCGCCTTTGCGCAGTGCCTGTTCCAGAGGCGCAAACCATTGCTGCTCAAGTTGTGCCAGCCGCTCTCTCCAGGCATGCGGCGTGCCATAGCGGGCGGCAGGACGCAGACTGTCCAGCACCAGCAGATGGCTTCCTGCCTGCGCCATATTCAGCCAGGCGTCCGCATTGGCCGGCAAGGTTTGATGGGGAATATTTCCGGCCATTGCCAGGCCGCTCGCCAGCGCATCATTTGACCAGGCCTGGTCAAACGGGCGGCTTGGAGCCGAGGACAGGGAGCCGCCGCCCCACGGCCAGATGCTGTTGATGGGCGCCTCGCCGCGATTTTCACGAGCGACATTGACCGGATGCTCGAATAGCAGCATCTGCACTTCGTTGATCAGGGCGCGCCAGCGCAACTCTTCCGGGCCGCGCGGCAGGTTTGAATGGATATTGTGCCCGGCCACCTGGCCGATATTTCGCGTGCTAATGGCGGGCGGGTGTTCCAGCCTGAGATACCAGCGCAGCGGATGGGAGGCGCAAAAATGCAGGCCATCCGGCAAAAAATGCTGGTTCAGCGTGGCGACCAGATGGTCGCTTTCCGGCTGGCTGAGTGCAAAGGTGGAGCTATCCGTCAGAATCAGCTGGTCTCTTTCCACCGCCAGATGAACCGGGTCGGCACGCAGCCAGTAGCCGTTTTCCGCATCAATGCCATCCGCCATCGCGCTGAATGGGCCAACCGGGTAATCCTGCTGACGCGCTACGCCGAAGGTTTCGCACAGCCAGCCTTCCATGTCGTTTGCTTGCGTTTGGGTGCGGCGGCCTCGCGCCAGCAGGGTTTGCAGGGCGGGCGATTTTGCGCCATGGAGCGGATCATTCTCCCGCGTCAGGGCAGGGGGAGGGAGCAGGGCGGGGATGAGCAGGTGGCAGTGCATGGTGCGCGTTAGTGTAACATTGGCTCGATAAAATGATGGGTTGCCGATACCCATAACGAGGAGAACAGTATGGACTTGATTCTGTGGCGCCACGCCGAAGCAGAGGACGGCTTTCCCGATAACAACCGCAAACTGACCGCAAAAGGCGAGAAGCAGGCTGCCCAGATGGGCGAGTGGCTGCGCGAGCGCCTGCCCAAGGACACGCGCATTATCGTCAGCCCGGCCAAACGGACGCAGCAGACTGCGCTGGCCCTGAAGTGCCAATTCGAAACCCTGAAAGAGATCGGTGTTGGCGCCTCGGTGCCCGCTTTGCTCATCGCCGCAGGCTGGCCGGATGCCAAGGGCGCGGTGCTGGTGGTCGGGCACCAGCCGGTGCTGGGCCAGGCCGCCGCGCTCCTGCTGGGCGGCGACGAAGCGGACTGGACCATCAAGAAAGGCGCCGCGTGGTGGCTCTCCAGCCGGGTCCGGCAGGATGAAACCCAGGTCGTGCTGCGTGCCGTGATGGCGCCTGATCTTTTATAAGATCGCCGTGCCCATCATGCTATGGCAAGGGGCGCCATTAGGTGAGCTGTTTGGCCCTTGAAACTAATGGGAAATTGCCAGGGGTTCGTATGGACTCTACTGATAAATCGACATCAATCAGTGGCCAGTAGAGGTGGTTTGGTGTTGGCCACTCGATAGTGGCTAATTCTTCGATGGTGGCTTTTTTGAACCAGGGGAACTCGGAGAAAGAAACAAAAAGCTCCTCCTCGCCCAGTAGCAACCAGAAACCCATGCTGGAAGCCAGGGAAACTTCAATTCCCGAAGTGGATGCGCCAAGCATTGCAAATCTCCTCGTGATGGCCCTGAACCAAAATTGATGCCTCACTCAGTTGTTTTTGTGAGAGCCCCTGATTCATGGCGAGCTCAATCTGAGGCTCTAACCAGAATTTGGCTTCCCCATCCGTATGTGATACATGGATATGCATGCGTGGCTCTTCGCGTGAGAAGAAAAAGAAGCGAAAAGCGCCTTGGCGGAAGACAGTTGGAGCCATGGACAAATTGTAAAGCTAAACCATCAATCGTGTTGATCTTTCAAAAAGTTGCAGTCTCACCGGCCATCGTTTATCGATATCAAACTGTACGTCACAGTATGGGGAACAGCGCCATGTCAGTTGGTGAAAAGCTACAGCCAGATCAATCCGATACCCATGCCCAGCCCCATGGCGGCGAAGCCGATGGCGCAACGTTTGGCCAGTTGTGCGCCGCCGAGGGTGGCGATCATTCCGAACTTGAAGCCCAAATTGGACAGGAAGGCCAGCGTAATGGCTGTCACAGCCTGTGACGACTCCAGTTTGCCCAATTCATACAGGCGCAGGCTGGAAAGGGTGATGGCATCGACATCGGTGAGGCCGGAAATCAGCGCCACGGTATACAGCCCTTTGCTGCCGGCGATATCCGATAGCCAGGCGGAAAAAAACAGCACCAGGGCATAAAGCAGGCCAAAAGCAAGCGCGGAGCGAATCTCGGTGGGGTTGGTCATTACCGGCAAGGGCAAATCAGCGGATTTGGCCAGATGGCGCCACAGGAAGGCCGTGCCAGCCAGTCCGAACGCAAGACCGCTGCCCAGTACCGGCAAAAGAGTGGGCAGGGATTTGGGCGAGACCACCACTCCTTCAACCGCCAGCCGCACGATCACCACCAGGTTGGCAATCAGGATCACGATCACCGATAGTTGCACCATGCCCTCGTTCTTGCCGTAGCGGGCATACACCATGCTGGTCGCCGTGCTCGACACCAGGCCGCCAAGAAAACCCAGAATGGGTGCGCCATAACGCTGGCCGACAATACGCAGGGCGACGTAGCCAGCCAGACTCAGGCCGGATATCAGCACCACCATCAGCCAGGTCTGGTAGGGATTCAGGGTGTTGTAGGGGCCATAGTTATGATCGGGCAGAATCGGCAGGATGATGAAAGTCAGCACGGCGAACTGGAAAATGGAGATCAGGTCGCGCCGTGTCAGATTCTGGCTCCAGCCGCGCAGCTCGGTCTTGAAATAGAGCAGGATAGCCACTGCAATGGCCAGCATCAGCGCCGGCGTCTCGGCGCCAAACCACACCATGGCGCCCAGCATGTAGCACACCAGCAGAGCGGCCGAGGTGGTGGTGCCTGGATCTTCACTCGGAGCATGGGGGCCAAGGTAGGCTGTAACGATGATCATGCCGGTGGTAAACAGTCCCAGGGCCAGCACCCACGGTGATTGCGTGATTTGAGACAGCATCGCGGCCAGGGTGCCGCTCAATGCGATCAGGGCAAAAGTGCGCAAGCCAGCCTTGGCGCTGGGGTTGCGTTCACGCTCGAGCCCGATCAGCAGGCCGATCGCCAGGCTGGTGAGAAAAGTCGGGATGTGCTCGATGCCATTGCCTTGCATGGCTGGCAGGTCCATCTGGCTATCTCCCTAAGGAAGGTCTGATCAAGTGTTGGAACCCCGCACGAGCTTCAGCTCGTAGTCCCGAGGGGCAATGACCACTCATTCATTAACGGGCCCTTATGCAGCTTCCCAATGGTTCAAAAGTAATGGCAGGGTGGTGTTGCCGTTATACCCGTTTACTTCCAGGCGGTAAATGATGGGTTGCCAGCCGCCAGGATGAAACCCGGCTTGTGCCGCGTGCCTGATCTGCTTTACTTGTCCTGGCCGGGTTAATCTTTCAAAAGAGTCACAGTCGTCTCGGCCGTCGTTTTGTCGATATCAAACTGTACTTCACAGTATTCGGTCTGCTCGCACAGCGGCGTCGGGTCATCAGCACAACAACTCCCGGCATTGATCCCGGCATAGAAAATCCCGGTTTTTGCGCGAATGAAACCGGGGGTCTCGGTGACTTTGAGAATCACCGCGCTGATATCGCTGCCGCTCACATGGCTGCTCAGTGACAGCCCCTCCTGCAGGGGGAGCAGCATCACATCGATATTCTGGATTTCGTCCTTCAAAACGCTCTCGAAACTCGGGGTTTTCCAGGCTTTTAAAGCATTAACAAGTTTAATCATTGGGTGTTCCCTCATTGCGGCATATCAGGGAAATCAGGCGCCGCCAAGCTTGCTGCGAAAGATGAAGTAAATCGCGCCCATTATGCAGAAAGCAGCCCATAGGTAATCCAGTTTTAGCGGCTCTTTCAGGTAGAACAAAGCGAACGGTACGAAAACCATAAGGGTGATGGCTTCCTGCAGTATCTTGAGTTGAGCAACGGAAAGTACGGTATAGCCGATGCGGTTACCCGGTACCTGCAGCATGTATTCGAAGAACGCAATGCCCCAGCTGATCAACGCGGCGACGATCCAGGGCTTCTGATTCAGTTCCTTCAAATGCGCATACCAGGCAAAAGTCATGAATATGTTACTGAGCGACAGGAGGAGAACGGTGGTCCAGATAGTACGCATATGGCCTGGTTTCAATGTTTTAAATCATTGCTCTGCGAGATTCTAAGAGGAGCTAGCAGGAGCTAGGGGTGGTCGCCTACACGTAGCGACGTCCCCCCGTTTTCAGTAGCACTGGGCTTTAGAGTCCGGGGTTGATGTTACCATTTTCTGGATCAGTGTTTTTGCATAAGCGGAAGGGGTCATTCCGCCGGGGGGTGTCCGGAATTTTGTGTAAACGGGATTTCGTTTAACGTTGTGGCATCCGGTCATCAAACTGGATAGTAAACCGGTTTAATGCCGCTTTCCAATCCCGGATCGGCATGGTCCATTTCTGGCTGATGTTTTGCAGTGCCAGGTAGAACAACTTCAGCAACGCCTCGTCGCTCGGGAACGAACCCCGGTTCTTGGTAATCTTCCTCAGACTCATGTTCACTGATTCGATGGCATTGGTGGTGTAAATCACCTTCCTGATTTCCGGCGGGTAGTCGAAGAACGGAATGATGCGTTCCCAGTTACGGCGCCAGGACTGGATAATCGAAGGATAGGCCTCGCCCCATTTCTCCTCGAACTCGGCCAGCATGGCTTCGGCCCCCTCGACGGTGGCCGCCGAGTAAATAGTCCGCAAATCAGCAGCAACGACCTTGCGCAGTTTCCAGCTCACGTAGTTCAGGCTGTAGCGCACCAGATGAACGATGCACAACTGAATGGCAGTCTTCGGGAATACCGCCTCGATAGCTTCCGGGAAGCCTTTCAGTCCATCGACGCAGGCGATGAAGATATCCTGCACACCACGGTTCTTGAGTTCGGTCACGACTTGCAGCCAGAATTTGGCG